>CAKZNE010000051.1 GCA_937129395.1 uncultured Cryomorphaceae bacterium
TGGGATTGGATGTAAATCTATAATACAATTTGATAAATTTCAAAAAAAATAGAAGCCTAATTCTTGGAGCTGGTTTTAACAGCACTTTTGTTCGGAGAATCGATCGGTTTGAGGAAGTTGAACATCCTTCTAAGATTATAATTTACAGCTACGAATCCTTAAGAGATGACATTGTTATTCAGCCCACAATTACCCTTCAATGGGAAGATATGCTTGGGAAACATTTCGGATATAGAATCGGTTTTACTTCATTACCCTATTTTATTTTTTCTCCATATAAAATGAAAATCGTTGAGGATATAAGGGATTATCAAGATTTTCCTGAAGAAGAATATACCTATGAGAATGAAACCGATATATCGAAAAATGAGATTAAAAAAGAAAGGGTAAGGCATAGTTCAGTGAATTTAAACATTTCAATTATTTATATATTGTAATTTATTCCCAATCAACTAGCCTTAAATTATAATATCTCTCTACTTTTGCCAAAAACAGAATTATGGCACTTATTGCACCATCTATTTTAGCAGCAGATTTTGCAAACCTTCAAAGGGATTGTGAAATGGTAAATCAAAGTGAGGCCGATTGGTTTCATATTGATGTAATGGATGGGGTTTTTGTACCAAACATCTCTTTTGGAATGCCCGTAATTTCGGCCATTAATAGACATGCCACTAAAACAATGGATGTTCATTTAATGATAGTCCAACCGGAGCGGTATATTAATGATTTCAAAGCTATTGGAGCCGATATCCTAACGGTGCATTATGAAGCTTCTCCTCATCTCCACAGAACTTTACAAGCCATAACAGATGCTGACATGAAAGCTGGAGTTGCGCTTAACCCTCACACTCCTGTTTCTTTATTAAAAGATGTGATCCAAGATATTGATTTGGTCTGCTTAATGAGCGTAAACCCTGGATTTGGTGGTCAGAAATTTATTGAGAAAACTTACGATAAGGTTCGTGAATTGAAGGCAATGATTGTGGAGGCAAATTGCTCTACGCTTATTGAAATAGATGGTGGCGTTGGTAGTGGAAATGCACAAAAACTTATAGAGGCTGGCGCCGATGTTTTGGTGGCTGGTTCTTTTGTTTTTAAATCCGAAAATCCAACTCAAACTATTAGCGATCTAAAAAAAGCTTAGGATAAACTTAGGCTTTCTTAAAATCTTTATGCGCTTCGTAAGAATCAAAATACCTCAGTTTCTTGGTGGGGTGCAAATCTTCTATAGTAACTAGAATTCCCGTTTCTTCTACATCCCCAAAATTTCTATTTACCGAAGTCCCGAACGTTTTCATGGTATCGGTAAGGTTCATATAGGAATTGATAAGAGGCGGAATATTTTCGCCCAATTCCCGTATCATCTTATTTAGTTTGGTGTGCCCCTCTTTGTAGGTTTTATCATACCAAAGTGGCTTTAACTTCTCAATAACCTCAACTTCGGCTCCCGTAATTAAAGGGTGTAAAGGTGTGCCTATCCCTATATCATCTGGAAAAAACTGACTAACAAAGGATAAAATTAAATTCCTTCCTTCTCTATTATAATCAGGATACATGGTAACCTTTCCAAGGTAATATTTGATATCTGGATTTAATCTCGAAACGGCACCAAGTCCATCCCACAGATTATCCAAGGAAAAAATTCCTTTTGGGTTTTTACTTTGATATTTTGGTTGAACGAAGGAACGTCCTAATTCTAATGTTGCGGTTAAATATTCCTCGTTGAATTTATCAGAAAGGTGAAAAAGATGAGATGTTGCGGTGATTATCTGACCATTTTCGTCCTGGTTGGCATGAATACATTTTAACAATCTGTAACCTGCAATTATTTCATTTGCTTCAGGGTCCCAAGAAAGCAATTGCATATAAGGTACATCGGAAGTATCGTAGGCATCAATATCCATTGATTTCCCAGTCCCTCCTCCAGCTTCTCGAAAGGTAATTTCACGAAGCCTGCCTATTTCACGCATTACATTAGGTGCGTTTTTATTCGTAATTAAATACAAATAATTTCCACCCTTACCGCTATGCCTCAAGAACTTATCTTCTGTAAGTTCAGACAATAACAAATCCCGATCTACAGCGGGAATTACATCTTCAATAAGCTTATCCATTTGCTAGTGCATATACTCTGGCTCGTACTTCTTTCGCCCATTCTACCAGAGTTTTAGTTTTGTCAAATTTAGTATAAGAAATAGGTTTCCCAAATCTTATTGTAATTGTCTTGTTTCTTTGTTTAAACATTTCATTGGCAAGATAAAACATCTCCAAGTTTGCTTTGATGCCAATTTTTGTTCTAAATCGGGATAAATTATAAAAGAAATTTGAATTTCTTCCTTCAATATATACTGGAATTATGTCCCTATTGTATCGAATTGCCTTAGCAATAAAACTTTTCTTCCATTCCAAATCACCAATTCCATCTTCCAGTTTTCTGGAAACCATCCCGGCAGGAAAGACTAAAATTGCCTGTTCGGAAGCATATCCTTCCTCAATAACTTTACTCGCTTCCCTAGGATTGGAGCCATGTTTATTAACTCCCAAAAATAAGGGTTTCAGGTTTTCAATACTTAAAAGGATATCGTTTACTAAAAATTTAATATCAGATCTCACCTCCCCCACAGCTTTCATAAATGCAATTCCATCAAGACCACCTAAAGGGTGATTTGCTGCTAAAATTACACCTCCTTCTTTGGGAATATTTTCAAGCCCTTCAGTTTTTATAGTAGTGTTTAAATTGTCCAATCCATCACGAACAAAATCCATTCCTTGTAAATGACCAATATCAAACATTATTTGATTGATATCCTTTTCGTGAACAATACGCTTGATATAGGAAACCACAAATCCAGGAAGCCATTTTCTCAACCTTGGATTTTTGCTTTTTAATATCGCAGCAATATCAATGTATTTCTCCTTTTTCTTCAATCCCGGATTTCCTTTGAAACTAAGGCCGTATAAATTTTATTTTTTCAAGTGGCAAATTTACAATAATCTAGTTTGTTAGCCTTCAACATATTCTTTCAAATAAGAGAAATATGAAGTTAAGTTACCACTCAAATCGGTTTCAGAGGCTTTTTCTAATATCTGATCTTGGTCACCATTGAAAAAATGGGGAATTACATTTTTTATCAATTCGTTACCAAAATCTTGAGAAGCATCTTTTGGTAATTCGCAAGGAAGATTATCTACTGCCGAAACCCCTATAGAATTTGGGCTCCCGAAGGCAACCATTTTTTCAGAAATGGGATCATATCCATAAAATGGATCTGCAATTGTACTTGGACTTAAAGTGGAGGCCACTGGTCCGTCAATATCACAACTAATATCAGAAACCAAACGGATGTTGAAATTTTCGGATTTCGCATCCTCTCGTGTAAAAATAAAAGGGGATTTCTCACTCCAAAAATGGCAAGGAATATAAATATCTGCCTTCTCTGTAAACTTCATAAAATCAGATTCATAACCTTCTGAGTTTTTATAAAAATCTTCATTTGTAAAGGGTTTGGAATCCCCTCTCTTAAAATAATCACTTACTTCCAATTGGCAATAAACAGAATGATCGAATTTAGCATTCAAAAAGTCTTGGGCACTCACTTTTGGAAAGCCCAACACATTCATCATTTCTTCGGCTCCACTTCCTACTCTTCCAGAACCGGTCATTACAATTTTTCCAGGTTTTGAAAACTGAACTTTTTTAAGTTCGCCTTCCATTTCCACTCTATCTTCACATTCATGTGCTGCCTTAAGGAAGAATTCACCTGTCATTTCTCCCCAAGCCCTAAAGGCGTTATATGCTCCAACAATTCCTGCATATTTCCCAAACCCTAGAATCCGTACGCCTTCCTTATTCTTTAGCATTTCATAGTCAACAAGACGTATTTTCTTCTTTAAAATGGTTTGAAGCAATGTTTTATTATAAGGTTGAAGCTTATAGGTATGGGAAAAAAATAAATAGGTTTTATTTGATATAAGCATATCTAAGGGTACTTCCTTCACCCCTATTATCACATCACAATCCGAAAGATCTTCCTGCATTGTTAATCCCAAATCACTGTACTCCTGATCTTTAAAGGCGCGAATGGGACTTGGCTGAACTGCTATTTCCAATTCGGGATATACATCTAAAAGTTCTTTGCATTGACTAGGGCTCAATGCCACTCTTTTGTCTGGAGGATTTTTTCCTTCTCGTATTATTCCGAATTTCATAAGCTATTTCTGTTATTAATCGCAAATATAGCTACCTTTGTGGGGAATTAGAATGAAGAATTCTAAACGTTCTTTTTTTTTCGGGGCTGACTGGTTTTGACAGCAAGATGAAACCGGTAGTAAGCATGTCGGGCTATGAAGATGTCGCCTGTAAAAAGATGCTTCACACTATAATTGGCGATAATAACTTCGCGCTTGCCGCCTAATCTCGCTGAATGCAGGTTAGCGCTAATCTGAGCATTAGATGCCAGAGTAAGCCATCTCTCGAACCCTAGGTCTGGTTGGGTTTGAACAAGAGGTGTCATAAAATCCGGACTAGCTAGTATTGTTCTGCTCAATGCTATCGAAACTCTATGCAGATAAGTTCTAGGTCGGGTGTCTTTTCCCAGCTTAGTTTCGAAAACCTAATAAAAGAATAAGCATGTAGAAAGTTATCGCTTTCCTTGTTTGGACGCGGGTTCGAATCCCGCCAGCTCCACTATGATTTTGACTAAAATACTGACTACATGAAGATTAGATGCTTTTTACACTTCATTTAGACAACGATTGGGCAACACAATCTATTTCTAAGTAAAAATTTAATGTCTGGGATTGTTGAAAAGGGTTGTCTTATCGCTATTTCATTCTAGTATTATTTTTTATCTCATTTTGTTACACAATGTATCATACCATACGTGTCCTAAATAAAAATTATCGCCAGAAGGAAAAGGTTTAATTCTGTTCTTTTGGCTTGACCCAAAATGAAC
>CAKZNE010000052.1 GCA_937129395.1 uncultured Cryomorphaceae bacterium
GGTCACCCAATTCCTAGTAACCCAATTTTTTTGAGAGCGTATCCTGTTTTCGGCTCCGAAATCAAATAAATATTCAGGGTAAATATGAACTCCCTTAAAAGTTAGCTCCAGATGAAGATGACTGCCTCTCGCATTTCCCGTTGTGCCGCCCTTGCCAATAATTTCTCCTTTTCTAATGGTATCATTTACTTTTACTAACTGTTTGGACAAGTGGGCGTAAACGGTTTCCAAACCATTGTAATGGCGAATAATTACCAATTTCCCATGACCAGAACGCCTACCTACAAAACGAACTTTTCCATCCAACATGGCTCTAACATTATCTCCTGTAATTAAATCTATGTCAATTCCTTTATGAGCACTGTTTCTTCTCCATCCGTAACGAGAGGTAATCACTTTTTTCCTTTCTATGGGTGAAGTATAGAAACTATCCGTAAAAACAATTTGAAAAGGAAATTCCAAGACCTCATTTTTATAGGGATTGTAGGTTGTGGTATTCCAATTTTCTTCAAATAACAAATTCGATAGGCTGTCAATTTGAAATTCATCGCGGCTTTTACCCTGGCTGTAATCGCTTGAGTCCGTATCGTTTTTCAAGTTTTGATTAACCTGAGCCATTAAAGGGGAGGAAGGGATTACAAAAAAGAGAATAAGTGTTTTTGTAAATAGATTTTTCATGCGATTTTAGGAAAGTTTAGGATCTAAAAGTCCTGTTCTACTTAAGAAAGAGAATTGATTATTGGTCCAAAGACCACAGTAAATTTGGTTAGGGTTTTATTTAATTAGGGCTCACTATTTTAGATAATCCAAAGGGTTTAACCGAGACCCATTTTGCTTTACCTCATAATGCAAATGAGGACCAGTGGATAAACCACTATTCCCCAAGTAGCCAATAATATCGCCTTTTTTAACCTTCTGATTTTCCTTGATTTTAAAACCATTTAAATGGGCATACCAAGTTTCAAATCCATCACTATGGCTAATAATAATAAGGTTTCCCCAATTACCTTCTAGTGAAGCTTTATTTACAACTCCATCTGCAGTGGACAATATTGCCATCCCGGTTTTTCCTTTGATATCAATCCCACCATGAGCAGTTTCTTTACCTTTAAAATGTTTTCGAGATACACCGAAAAATGCGGTGATATCATCTTCATCACCATTCTGAACTGGAAATAGGGAAGGGGGCTCGGTTGTAATTTTAGCGCTAGGAATTATTTCCAAAAACTCATTGCCTTCCAACAGAGGGGATGCAAAAGCAGAAAACAGAAGTCCACAAATAGGTAATAGTATTATATAGCCCAATTTTGAAAGGCGTTTGGATTTAGGCTTGGTCATCATCATTACTCGTTTTTTTAATAAGGATTGGTTAAAATAATTATAGAGTCTATTGGGTTTCTCCACCTCCAGACTTTCCTTTAGCAAAAGCATATAGGAGGAGGTTTTGGTACCGCTTTGAAGAACTCCATTATCGGCTTGAAATTCATGTATAGATTTTAATGACTTTCGGTAAGAATAGGCTAGGGGATTAAACCAAAAGAAGGCTATGTATAACTCTGCGAGCATCACATCCCAAGAATGTTTCAATTGTACATGCTGCTTCTCATGTTCAATAATTTCTGGATTGTATTGCTCAAACTTATGCATCGGAACAAAGACCCAATTAAAATAAGAGAACACATCCCTAATATTGGCAGTAATCAATTGGTAGCCACTTTTCTGTTCAATAATGGATGCATTCCGCAATGCAAACAATCGTTTGGTTTGGATAAACATCCTAATGATGAAAAGAGAAAACAAGATCCAATACATTGAAAACAAAAGTGTTGTATAACTAAAGGAAGAAGCTAAAAGTGGTGCCTCCTCTGACTGAAATTGCTGCTTAATGATTTCAAAGTTGGCCCTTTCAAATATTGGAATCTCTATTAGCTTTGAAGAGTAACTAGGGAAGAGCTGACTCAGAAAAGGAATGGTGAGCGAAATTATTGGAATTAGTACTAAAACCAGTCGGTTTAATTTATGAAAAGTGAGTTTGCTTAAAAACAATACATACAGCAAGTAAAGAACTGAAAAAACAAAAGCAACTTGAATTAAATAAAGAATCATACTAGTCATTTTTCTCTTTGAGTTTTTCAATTTTATCCTCAAGCATCAGCTTCATTTTTTCCAATTCCGTAAGGTTTAAATCCTCATTATTTGCAAAAAACAAAGCAAACTTACTGGCAGATCCACTAAAGAAGTTTCCAATCACCTCCTTCATATGCCTTTTAAAATAGCTGTCCTTAGAAACAGTGGAATAATACTGCCTGATCTTACCATAAGCATCAAAAGTTAAATAGCCCTTTTTCACCAAAACCCTTACTACCGTTGAAATGGTGGTGTAAGCAGGTTTCGGTTCTGGATACTGGTCCACAATATCTTTAAGAAAAGCTTTTTCAAGTTTCCACACATATTGCATTATCTGTTCTTCCGCTTTTGTGAGTTCATTCA
>CAKZNE010000053.1 GCA_937129395.1 uncultured Cryomorphaceae bacterium
CGGCTATTTACGCTCTAAACTTCAGGCTATTAGCACCAAATACACTGGCGAAAAAGAAACCAATACTCTTCATAGTTGGAATCCTCGTATTACTGGTAGTTTTTGCAGGATTACGCTATGTATTCGACGAAATATTGATATTCTCCATCTCAGGAAATCATAATTACAATGAAAACGGACGTAGACTCGGCTACTATATTTTCGACAATACATATTATGGTTTAAAGTCTATCCTTTTCAGCACCAGCCTTTATATGGTTCTACTTTTTAATGAGAATAAAAACCGAATGCATATTCTTCAATTGGAACAGAAAAAATCGGAGTTGGGCTTTTTGAAATCACAGATTGGTCCTCACTTTTTATTCAATACCTTAAACACATTTTATTCGGAATTATTAATTGAAAAACCAGAAACGGCCAAGGACATTCTAAAGCTTTCAGAATTATTGCGATTTGTAACTTACGAAACAGAAAGCGATTTTATTTCCGCCAAAAAGGAAGTGCAATTCATTCAAGATTATATTTACTTCTATGAAAAACGGTACGAAGATCAATTGTCCCTCGACTTTATGCTAAATGGGGTGGTTGATGAAAAGCAAGTTCCAACAATGGTCCTAATTCATTTTGTAGAAAACGTTTTTAAACATGGTTTGGTTACGGATAAGAGTGACCCTGCCACAATATTAATTCAATTTGAAAACGATTATTTTGAAATTAAAACAAGGAACAAATGTTCAAACTCAGAAAACTATAGCAGTGGGGGAATTGGATATAAAAGTGTTCAAAGAAGGCTGGAAGTATTATTTTCGGATAAATTTGAATTGCAATCCAAAAAGCAGAACGGCTATTTTGTAAGCCAACTAAAATGCCCTTATGCCTAAAGCACCTATTCGATGTTTACTTGTAGATGATGAGCCACCTGCTCTTCGGATTTTAGAGGCTTATGTTTCCAAAATTGACTTTTTAGAACTTACATTTTCCACAAACAAGCCCCTTGAGGCATTGGCAAGAATTGAAGAAGGCGGAATCGATTTGGCCTTTATGGATATACAAATGCCCGAACTAACTGGAATCCAATTGTCAAAAATTGTAAAAAATAAATTGGATATTATTTTCACAACAGCCTATCCGCAATTTGCGCTGGAGAGTTATAATTTAAATGCCCTTGACTACCTTCTCAAACCCATAGATTTTTCAAGGTTTTATGAAGCTGTCAATAAATTTAAAATTGAAAAGAATGAATCTAAACCTTCAATAGGTCAGCAAGAAATAAAGGACTATTTATTCGTAAAAACGGACGGCAAAAACAATTTTGAAAGAATAGAATTATCGGAAATCTGTTTTATTGAGGGCATGAAAAATTACGTGATAATCCATACACCAAATGGAAAAATAATTACACACTCCACCTTAAAAAACATGGAAGAATCCCTGCCTATAGAGGATTTTGTGAAAACCCATAAATCATATGTAGTTTCTTTAAAGCATATTGAACGAACAGATTCCTTATCGGTTTATATCGGCAAAAAGGCCATTCCAATTGGAGACACTTATAGAAAATTGTTTTTTGAAAAGATTGCAGGCAATAGTTTGAGTTGATATTTCGTTTGCAAAATTTAAAGGAGTGATTATTGCAGTATCCCTTATCACCAAAATCAAATTTCGCCAATTAAATTAAAGCCAAACTTTCATGAGAATTTCTATTTTCCTTATTCTTTGTTGCCTTTTTCTTTCCTGTAATCCTCAAGAATCCACTGAAGTAAATTTAAACTATGATGGACAAGATTCAATTCCCTCCTTTTCAAAAAGAGGTCCAAATTTAATGATCTCAAAAAAAGATCATTCTTCTCCTTTACAAATTTCCAAGCTTAAAGTTAGCACTGAAATAATTGGTTCCATTGCAGTAACCACCATGGATATGACTTTTTACAATGATTCAAATCAAGTATTAAGCGGTGAATTGTATTTCCCATTAAACGACGGTCAGACTATCTCCAGGTTTGCCTTGGAGGTTAATGGCAAAATGCGGGATGCTGTGCCTGTAGAAAAGCAAAAAGGACGAGTGGCTTATGAGTCAACAGTTCGGAAAGGAATTGATCCAGGTTTGGCAGAAATAACAAAGGGAAATAATTTCAGAACCCGAATTTATCCGATTAATGCAAAGGCCTCCAAAAGAGTTATTATAGCCTATGAGCAAAAGCTTACCCGATTTAAGGGAAACGACTATTACCGACTACCATTATACTTCAACGAAAAAATAAAAGAGTTTCAATGGGAGGTCCAAGTTCTTAACGATGAAATACCTTCACTTGAGTCTGGTTCATTTTCTAATTTTTCTTTTGAAAAGTGGGAAGATGTTTTTAAAGCAGAGCATAGTGAGGAAGATTTTAGGGCAAATCAAGAATTGAGGGTTTTAATCCCAAAAAATGGTAGAGATGAAAAGGCGATTGTTGAAAAAGGGGAGAATGGTCATTTCTTTTATTTGAATCTTCCCATTGAAAGTCAGTCTAAACCTAGATCCATTTCTAGAAAAAACTTAACCATAGTCTGGGATGCCTCACATTCAGGTAGAAAAAGAGATTCGAAAAAGGAAATTGAATTTCTCAACCAATATTTACATCAAAATCAATTTAAGGGATTTCGACTTTTGGGTTTTTCCAATTCTGTTTTTCTGGATGAGAATTTTAATTCGGTTGAAAAACTATTGAAAAAGATAAAATCCATTCCTTTTGATGGCGCCAGTAATATCGGGCTTTTACCATGGGATAATTTCAAATCCGATGAGGTTTTAATTTTTAGTGATCTAATTTCAAGTATTGGTAACTCATCTATTCCCATCCCAAATAAACCCTGTTTTGTAATTAACTCTAGTCCTGGTTCCGATTATGTTTTACAAAATTTCATCACTCGTAAAAGCGGAGCTAAGCGCATTGATTTAAGCAAAACAACGGTCTCATCTGCCTTGGAACAAATTCAAAATATTGGCTTTCAATTAATTGAAATTGAAGTATTGGAAGGAGAAGCCAAGGAAATTTACCCCAGAAAAGGAGCCCCTATCGACCCAGGTTTTTCTATTTCAGGAATTTCAATGAAGGAAAAATTAAAGCTTAAACTAAGATTTAGTTTTGGAGAAGCTGAGATGAAGGAGTTAATTGTAGATATTAATTTAATGGATGCCTACAGTGGAAAAAGTTTAGCTGAGAAATTATGGGCGCAAATGAAAATAGAAGAGTTGAGTTTGGAAGCCCAAAGGAATAAGATTAAAATAAGTGAATTGAGCAAAGAGTTTGGTATTGTAACTGAAAATACTAGCTTAATAGTTTTGGATAATGTTGCAGATTATGTTCTTCATGAAATTGTTCCTCCTTTGGAGCTTCAAGAGGAATATTTTAATTCATTAGATAAAATTTCCACAAACAAAAAGAAGCTAAAGCACAATCACCATACTTCGGTTGTTAAACTCTGGAAACAAAGAATTGCTTGGTGGGAAAGGAATTACATCAGAAAAAAGAAGAAAGGATTATTGTCCACACCAGATTCCACAAGAAATTTACCCAACTCATTAAGAAGTAATAATCGTAATGCCGGGAATAGCAATGAATTAGCAGAAGTTTCTTTTGCTACAACATCAGATGGCTATTATGCACTTGACGTACGTTTAGATGACAATAATAATCCAGGTAGCAGTTTTGGAACCGATGCAAATCAAAATATTGAAAAGAACCAAACCAAAATAAAAATCAACAAATGGGAACCAAACAATAAGGAATTTCTGCTTTTATCCGCAAAAACACCAAGACAATCCTATGCATATTATTTAAGCCTAAAAGATTCCAATGAGATGAACGCCGTTTTCTATTCGGATGCCGCTAGGGTATTTATGAAAAATGAAATGAAATCCACTGCAAAACTGGTTCTATCCAATCTTTCTGAACTTCAATATGATGACCATGAAATGCTAAAAGTTTGGGCTAATACTTTGATGGATTGGAAGGAATATGAAGATGCCGTTTTGGTATATAAAGAAATTCTTTATTTAAGAGCTGAAGAACCTCAATCCTATAGGGACCTTGGTTTAGCTTTGTATAAACTAGATCAAAATCAAGAAGCCATTGAGACTTTATACAAAGTGATTGAAAAGAATTGGGATGGTAGATTTCCAGAGATTGAAACAATTGTTTTAGGTGAAATAAACGCCATTATTCAACAATCAAAAATGAAATTGGAAACTGATTTTATGGACCCCCAATTACTAAAAAACCTTCCGGTTGATCTTAGGATAATCATTGATTGGGATGCGGATAATATGGATATCGACCTTTGGGTTACAGATCCTTTTGGTGAAAAGTGCTTTTTTTCCCATCCTTCAACCGAAATTGGAGGAAAAATGTCTAGAGATTTTACGCGAGGTTATGGACCTGAGGAATTTTTAATTAAAAATGCCTTAAAAGGAAAATACAAAGTTGAAGTTAATTACTATGGCAGCAGCCAACAAAGAGTAGCTGGACCACCAAGCATTAAGGCCAGACTAATCAGCAACTTTGGTAAGGAAAATGAAACTGAAAAAGTAATTAGCTTTAGGCTAGAGCAAAGCAAGGAGGTTCTTTTTATTGGCGAAATGATCATTGATTAAATCCCATTATCTAAATTCTCCTTAGATTTCAGCTATTCAAAAGCCAAATCACTTGAATAGGAAATTTAAAATCATTGCAGTCCTGTTTTTTAGCCTTTGCTATTTCGCAAAAGGCCAAAAGTTTGAAAATAAGGAATACCAAAAAGCGCTGGCCTTTTTTGAAAATCAGGTCTATGACTCTGCACAATTTTGTTTGGAGAAGCTAATTCCTAGCCTAATAAAGGATACGAATTACAAGGCTGTTTATTATGCTTACGACCTTTTAGGGAATACCTCCTATATTCAAAGTGATTATTCAAATTCTCTACGTTATTATATTGAAGCTCAGAAAATTAGTTTAAAATTATCAGATTGTGATTTTTCGATTAAAAGCCAATTGAACATTGTTCGAGTCAGTTATTATTTAGGTGAAAAACCCGAAGCACTTGCCAGTTTAAGAAAAATTAGAAATGAGCTGAACACCTGCCCAGATGATACCTTGAAACATGATATGCTCTATAAATTTGGAGCCATTTATTTGGAAATAGGAGAACCAGATTCGGCTCAAATCTCCCTAGAAGCATCCCTTTCTTGTTGTGAAAATTGGTTGTCTGACAAAAAAAAGGCGCAAATTTTTGCAATTATAGGTGAGAATTATTGGTTGGGACTAAAAGATAATCAGAAGGCTTATTCATCATTTTTAAAAGCAAAAAAATACGCTGATGCCAGTAAGGACCTAAACAGTAGGGCCTTTGCAAATATAAAATTAGGTGGGTTCACAGAAAGTGATTTAGGATTAATTGAAAGAGAAGCTTTGCTCGATACGGCCTATATGTTATTTGACAGTTTAGGATCAATTGTAGATTTAATCTATGTTAAACGAATGCAGGCCAATCTATATCAGGAATATGGTCTGGCTAATAAATTATACAATGCCTACAATTCCGTTTGGCCCCTTTACGATACGCTGCACAGATTTGAGATGAGGCATGAGGTTGCGGATTTACGCACCAAATATCGGACGCAACAAAAAGAAGAGGATAATATCCGTTTGAATCTGGAAAATGCACGGCAAGAATTAGCCCTGAATATTGAAAGTCAGAAAAACCAAAAGTTAGTTATTGGACTTGTAATCAGTATTTTACTTGGTTCTGGTTTGCTGCTTTTCCTTTTTTATCGAAATAAAATAAAGGCCCAAAAATTACAAAGCGAACAGGAAAGAAAAACCTTTTTAGCCATAACAGAAGGAGAAGAAAAGGAAAGAATAAGACTTTCCAAGGAATTGCATGATGGCTTAGGACAAATATTATCCACGGCTCGAATGAATGTAAACGCCCTTGATGGTGAATTGGAGGAGGAGGATGTGGAAATTTGGCAGACCTCTTTGAAGTTAATTGATGAGGCTGTTGTAGAGGTAAGAAATGTCTCTCATGCATTAATGCCCAGTGCTTTGGTTCAGTTGGGATTGATTCCAGCTATTTCCCAAATTTGCGATCAAATAAATGCAGCGGGAAAAATTAAGGTTGAATTTAGTGAAAATGGGGATTTTAGAAATTGGCCAGATTCCATGAAAATAAGCGTTTTTAGGATTGTTCAAGAAGTTTTGAATAATATGGTAAAACATGCAGAAGCAAGTGCCATTAGGGTTTCCCTGAAATTTAACGAACCTTATCTGCAGTTGAATATTGAAGATAATGGTAAAGGCTTTGATTTGGATAAAATTGAGACGTCCAAGGGAATAGGATGGAAGAACATAAAATCGAGGGTAAACCTTTTAAGGGGAGAATTGGAAATAGATTCTGAAATTGGAAAGGGAACAAGTATAGCCTTAAAACTGAAAAATGAAGGATAAAGACAGTATTAAAATTCTTATTGCAGATGACCACCAAATGTTCATTGATGGTGTTAAATCCCTCTTGCGTAGGGAAAAACACATGGATTTTATTGGTGAGGTAAATGATGGAATCCAGGCTTTAGAATTTTTAAAGAATCAGGAGCCCCACCTTTTACTTTCCGATATAAGTATGCCTAATTTATCTGGAGTAGATTTGGTGAAAGAGGTAAAAGAAAAATGGCCACAAGTAAAAATATTGGTTATTTCCATGCATTCCGAAAAGGAAATAATAGCCGAAATAATGTTGGCTGAGGCTGAAGGTTATATTTTGAAAAATGCGCCAAAGGAAGAGTTGATACATGCAATTGATGAGATTGCTTCGGGAGGGGTTCATTATGCGAAAGAGGTGATGACTGTAATGCTTCAAAAAATAAAAAAATCGGTAAAAAGCGAAGTGGAAACCAAAAACCTAAGTCCAAGGGAACTGGAAGTAATACATTTATTAGCCAAAGAATATTCCACCCAAGAAATTGCTGAAAGATTGTTTATCAGCCCAAGGACAGTGGATACTCATCGAAAAAACATTATGACTAAAACTAAATCCAAAACCATTATTGGTCTAATGAAATTCATCTTCAGAAATGGGCTTATCGCCTAAAAATTAATCCGTATTACTACCGAGTAAAGAAATACAGAGTTCTAGGTATTTCGTTTAAAATTATTGCTAAAGATATTTGAATCAGTCATTTACAAAAATGTAAAAGACTAAATATTCAACATCACAAAATACTTTAGCATGCACACAAAAACTATTTCCATTTTATTGATCTGCTTTTCTGCATTTCAGGCGAAAGCCCAATTAAGTGATTTTTACAATCAAAAAACGGTTGCCAATCTTCATCTGTATTATTCCACCCACAGCATAAAGGAAACCGCCAGTCCGGATGGGATAAATATTTTTAGCAATGACTTTTCCAATAGTTTTCCATCACTAGGATTTGAACTGGAAAAAAATGAAGCTGAAAAAGGAGGGAAGCATCACTATTGGCGATATCGAATTGCAAATGATGTTTGGGCCACCATTTTTGGGGCTTTAGGAGCGCCTTTAAACTCCATCGATCAAGGTGGAATTACAAGTGGTTTTTTTGGAGAACTCGGTTTGGGCTGGAATGTGATTTCTAGGCAGAAATCAAATTTTCATCTTGGTTTGGCTTTGGGTGACTATATTCTTTTTACCAATAATCATGATGATGGGCTTCAAGGATGGTATTTTGGAATTGGCCCCAAAGCTGGTTTCGATCTCCAGTTAAACTCATGGTTATGTCTTCAGCTCTCTTCCTCAGCCATATACAGTTATCCTAGTGAAAAGGCCTTTAGAAAGGTTCCAACAAATGGTTATGACGAAAATCATACAGATGCACGGCCTTTTTTATTCAGTTTCAGAACAGAGCTTTGCACTAGTCGAGATTTATATTTTGCTGTAGATTATCTAAGCCCAATAAGCGATAATTCCGTGAAAATGACTCGACTGGATTTCATTTTTGGATTCAAATATTAAGTTGAAAAACAAAAGGGATCATCAATCAAAGGCTTCAAAAAAAATGGAGCCTTTTTTATTTCCTGGCTTTGGCATCCGTAGTAATACGGATAGGTATTTTACCTAGGCTATGGTATTTCATTTAAAAGTAATTCCCTCAATCTTTGAAATAGTCAAAACTCTGGTATTAAGCACTTAATCCTTCTATCAGAATTCGAAAAATTACATAACACAAACTAAATTTTACACTATGAAATCAGTATTTAAAATTATCCCAATTCTGGCTTTTAGCCTAATGTTAATCTTTTCTTGCGAAAAAGAAGAAAAGACATCCACCACCAATCCAAACCCAAATCCCATTGACACTAGTGGAAACGGTAATAACGACACCACCTTGGTCGCTATGGAAGGTACTTTGGTGATCGATGACAGTTCCTTTACTATTGAAAAAGTCTCTGTTTCTATTGTCTCAAACTCATTAGTAATATCAGCCAACACGGCTAATAATGCAGAATATATAAGTTTCACCCTTCAGGGAACCAGCTTTCCAACAAGTGCTACCGATTTTGGAATAACGGGACTTTTAGCTTCAGCAACCAAGGTTACGGTGAATATGGGAATTGGTACGGATTTGTATTCTGCGGAATACAATAATGAAATTGGAACGGTAAGCCTTCTTCCAGAGTCGAATAATTACAATAGGATATTGGCAAAAGGCTTGAAAATGGTTGACAATGCCTTTGCTCCAACTAAATGGCTCACGGTTAATGCTAATTTTTTAGCTAAACTTTTTGAAGGAGATTTTGATCTTTCAGTAGTTGGTGATACGTATATGGGTTCGAATGCCCTAGTTATCGAAGGTGCCAACAATATTAACATTGTACTTTCTGCAAAAAACCAAAACAATAGAACCGGTTCCTTGGCTATTTACCTTCCAAAAGGTGCTAGTACTGGAAGTTTTACAGTAGGAGGAGGAACCGCTACCGATTGGTTAAATCCCGCCGCCGGAATTATCTATATCAATGCCATAACATTTGATTCAAATGGCAGCCAACAGCTCTATAACATTGCTCAAAGCGGCACAGCAACGGTAAGTATAAATGGTGATGACATTGGAATAAGCTTCAATAATTTACCTACGGACAATGGCTTTAAATCGGACAATTTAACGGGAACGCTAGAAGCAACAAAATAATCACCCACAAAATCATTTAGTATGAAAATTTTAAAATTAATTATCGTTTTTGTGTTTTTTACCCATTCATCCTTTGCTTCAAAATCGCAAGATGAATTAATTTCAGCCTGTAAATCATTAAACCTAGAAATGGTTAAAAAAGCCATTGAGAAAGGGGCGGATATTAAAGAATTGGACCCTGATGGAAATGGTATATTATGCCATTCCATTTATTCCCCTGAAATTACTCAATATTTACTGGAACAAGGTGCAGATCCGAATGCGGGATCTTATCCAGCCCTCGTTTCCGCCGCTGCAAATAGCTCAGACAAGGTTATTGACCTATTATTAAAAGCCGGTGCAGATCCCCAATTGCCTGCCTCAGTGAAAAACTCTTCTACCGATCAGATATCAAAAATAATCAAAGAAATGGAAGAGAATGCGGCAAAATCAAAAGGCAAAACCAAAAAAATATATTTGGACGGAGTAGCTCAATTGAGGGCTCAATATCCTGACATTGACAAGGGAATGACTTTTTATGCCTTAAATCTGGTAGTGCAAAACACCAATTGTGTTTCCTGTTTAAAAAGCCTCTTGGATGCCAAAGCAGAAATTGATGCGGCGGACGGGGCTTCGATCCT
>CAKZNE010000054.1 GCA_937129395.1 uncultured Cryomorphaceae bacterium
GATTCGCGGGTATGTGGGGGAGTTTGGGGATATGTCACTCCCCGATTTAGAGTATCTCACCCTGCAATGCTCAGGTATGAGCAAACGCAATGCGGCCCAAATACAGGCGGCAAGGCTTCCTAGTTTAAAGCATCTGGAATTGTGGATCGGCACAGAGGAATATGGCGGCGAAACCAAAGATGAGAGTATAAATCAACCTCAAAACTCCGGATAATTGAGCAAGCTTTTTATGATCATCTTGGAAAAATCTATATAGACCATAAGAAACTAAAAAGTCTAGAGCTATTGTAATTCCAAGCCCAAAAAGCATTATTTTATATAGACCTTGATTGAATATTAAATTTTCTTTAAGACCTAGATCCAGATTTTTTCCTGTAAACTCAGCCAATGCAAAGCCCATGGAAAATCCACCAGAAATGGCCATTAATATTAGAGCGAATCCGGTGAGTAAGGCAATTGATCTTTTATTCATTTTAGTTTTATTTTTTGATGAAAATCTGATTTGGATTTGTGGAGGTAAATACTCTTGAATTCCTTTTAAGCAACCAAAACGATATTTCCTCTTTTATGACCTTTGTCTACATATTCATGGGCTTCAGATACTTGCTCCAAAGGATAACTTTTATCTACGATTCCTTTTAAATTTCCAGCATCAATAATTTCCAATAGGATGGCCATTAATCGTTTTATTTCCATTTCGGGGAGTGCGCCTGTTGCTGAAAATTTCGCTTTTTTAGTTCCAAAAAGACTGCTTGAAATCACGTCCCCAAGTAAGGGCATGCCCAAAACTGGGGAGATGTACAAACCATTTTTAGTGAGAGCTTTTTTGCATTCGCCAAAGGACCGCACCCCAACGGTATCGTAAATTAAGTCGTACTTATTTTCATTCTCAGTGAAATCATTTTGATTGTAATCAATTACATAGTCCGCTCCTAATTCTAAAACCATGGACCTGTTTTTTGCGCTACAAACACCTGTTACTTCAGCACCATAATGTTTTGCAATTTGAATTGCTGCGCTTCCTAAGCTTCCAGAGGCACCATTTATCAAAACCTTTTGGCCATGTTGAATATTTCCAAGGTTGCATAGAAAATTAAGAGAGGTGATTCCACCGTCACACATTCCTGCAGCTTCTTTAAATGACATGTTTTCAGGTAATTTTGCAATTATTCCATCCTCTGGTAGTGCAACATATTCGGCATAGCAGCCAAAAGATTTGATGTTTTCACCAAAAACTTTATCTCCAACTTTAAATTGATTTACATTTTCACCTATTGATTCAATTATACCAGCAAAGCCAGTTCCCCAAATCTCATTTTTTGGTTTTGTAAGACCCATAAAAAGTCTGCCGATATAAGGTTTTCCAGTGCGCATCATTGTATCTGCTTTGGTTACGGATGCAGCTTTAATTTTCACAAGGATTTCGTTTGGTTTGGCAATGGGCTTTTCCACACTATCCATTTTAAAAACTTCTGGTTTACCGTATGCTGTTGTGATAATTGCTTTCATTTTATTCACTTTATTGGTTTGGCTGTTAGACCTTGTTTATTTCTGTGAACAAATGTGCGGAGCTTTCAATTTTTAAAAGTTCGTAATCTTAAAAGCTGGTTCGGAATTATAAATTGGGACTTTTTTATTTTGGAAAATTGGCTTGGCTTGGATACAGCCTTTTTCAAGAATGAGAAATGAAATGTTTACCTAAATCAATTTTAAAAAAGAATAAGTTTAACAGAATAGTATTAGAAACGAGTCAATTAGCCTTTAAGAAATTCCTTGGGCGTTTGCCCCGTTTCTTTTTTGAAGTAGGAATTGAAAACCGTTTTAGAATTAAAACCACTATCAAAAGCCAAGGCCATTATGGTTAGTTTGGCATTTCCTGGTTCTTTGGCAATAGTTTTAAAATGACCAATACGATATTGATTTACAAACTCATTGAAATTTTTAGAAAAGCCATCATTCAGCAGCCAAGAAAGATGGTTGTGGTGAATATTCAATTGTTTGGCCAATGATCTGAGACTCAACTCGGGGTCGATAAAGGGTTTTTCAGATTCAAATAATTCTATAATTTGATTTTTTACTTTTAAAACAGTTTCAGAATCAAAGGGCGCTTTCTTTTTTGTTGAATTTTCACCTTTTTGAAAAAGTGTTGAGGGGAATAATTTTTCATAATAATCCCGGTATCTTGAATCGGATTTTATAGGATTTACCATAGGATCGGAATAACGAAGAAGAAGTAGGGGTGAGCCCTTTTTTAGCGCTTCTTCTAACCAAGTAAATACAATTTCATTTTGCTTTAGTATTCCTGCTAAAAGGAATAAATAAGAATCTGCGGTAAATCCGTTTTCCCCAAGAGATTGTTCTTTTAACTGTTTAAGACTTTCTTCTGATTTTTCTAGATTACCTAATTTGGAATAGGCAATGGTTTGAATACCAGTTTTTTCGCTTTCAATTACGATCTCAGAAGGCAAAGAATCAAAATAATGACTGGCTTCCTTATACTTCCCCAACATTATTAAACACATACTTTTTACAGAATGTACCGGGATGTTCAATGGATTCACTTTTAAACAAGCATCTAATTGAATGATGGACTGCTCGTAATCTTCCAACATGTATTTAATAAAACCATTGTAAAATTGTGTTTCCTGAGAAAGGGGATCAAGGCTCAAAGCAATTTCCAAATGTTTTTTAGCATCCGCATTTTTTCCAGCGACAATGTATAGAAATGCCATAAACTGCTGGGATTCTATATGGTTGGAATTTAGTTCAATAGCCTTCTTCGCATGTTGAAAAGATTCCAGGTAATTACAAGCGGTAAAAAAAGCCAGATTGGCTAATTGGTAATGAGCAGCTGGTAATTCATAATTAATACTCAAGGCCTTATGTGTTAATTCTGCACATTTTCCCCATCCTTCCTCAAATGATATTACGGCAATTGTGGCAAGGAAGCTATAGGCATCTGCCAGACCAACCATTGCCTCTGTATGATTTGGATCCAAGTCCAATGCTTTTTCATAAAACCCAATGGAAACTTTCACATCATCGGGATTCCATTTATGAAAATGATGTCGGCCTTTAAGGAAATAAGTATAAGCATCTAAACTCTCCGTTTTTTTCTCAACCAAATGCTCCTGTATCTCAAAATGACCAAATTGCTCTCTTAATTTATCCGCAATTAAAAGACTTATTTCATCCTGGACCTCAAAAATATTATCAAGTTTTCTATCCCAGGTTTCCGACCAGAAATGGTAATCATTTGTTGCGTCAATCAACTGGGCAGTAACTCGCATGGCATTTCCCGAAAGTCTTACACTTCCCTCCAAAAGGGTATTTACTCCAAGGGATTTTCCAATTTCACCAATGGGAATGTTTTTGTTTTTAAAAAAGAAAGAAGAGGTTCTTGAAGTAACTCGAAGCTGGTCAATTTTTGCAAGGGCATTAATAATTTCCTCGGTTATACCGTCGCTAAAATATTCATTCTCAATATTGGAACTCATATTAACAAAGGGAAGTACAGCTATGGTTTTGTTTTTCAAGACTTTCTCTTAAGTGAAAATTTGTAAGTGCTTTTTTGAATTACAAAATTTAATCTATCCCTGAAATAGGAATTGGGAATAAAAAAATCTTGATAATCATAATTGCTAAAGTAAAGAGCACAAGATAAATAGTTTTACAATTTAATTTCAAAAGTTTGAAAATGATCAAAAGCCTAAGGAACAAGCATAAATGATCGTAGAATGAAATTATTATATCGGGTGAGCCCAAAACCCCAACTGCGTATCCGCCTTTGAAATAAAACAACTTAAAAATCCAAAATGAAAATTCCAATAAAACAAAATAGAGTTTTAAAATACGGTTTTTAACCACCAGATAAAGAAGAATAAGAGAAATTGAAATGGATGAAAAAAGAATGTTTCTTGGATCTAAAATAGATTCATCACCGATAATACAGCCAAAACGATTTGTATAGTCAAGGTTCAATACAAAGCCAATTATCAATAAACCTAGTAAAAGGCGTGAGTTTATAGCTTGAGAAATACTTTTATCTCTTAGCTTTTTTAACCATTTTACCTTGTCGCCAAAGTAGGTTATCAGAAAAACCAAGAGTATAAAAGCTATCATTCCACTTAGGAGTTTATGAGTTTAACCGGGAATCAAAATGAAAGTTTTTTTGTTCAACCAGTTTCACGTCTTTTCTATAATTTGGGTGGGAACAATTTAGGATATAATTATTTGATGAGTGTATAATACAACTCGGAACTTTGAGAGCAATGCTTTCGCCAGTTTTGATCCAGCTTTCAGTAATTTCAGCAAGAATGGATGGAGAAGGATAATCAAGCCAATTTGGGGGTAAATTTTCGGCCAAAACAGTGGTTATGGAATCATCGGGAATTTCAAAACTTAATATTTCTAAATCTGGACAAATCATTGGTGGAGTATGAACTATATTTTCCAAAAGCGCAATTTCCTTAGATTCACCTGTATATAATACTGCTGTTCCTTTTTTATTCCATCTTCCACCAGTAATGGCTGCACCAGTTCCGTTGATATCAAAGGCGTATTTTTTTCCTGTAATTCGGTAAACAAGCATAATTAGCTGTAAACTCCATGTTCGATTCTTCCCAAAATATCTCGAACCTTTGATACACCGTCTGGATAAACAACCAACTCTTGAGGTCGCATTCCACCCAGAGCAGTATTTGGAAGATTCAACCATTTAAAGAAATTTTCGTGGCTACCAAAAACCTCAGAACCATAAAGAAATAAATCTGCCACCTCAAAGAGTTTTACAGTGAAAATAGATTCTAAATTTTTATTATTTCTTATCCATCGGTAAACTGTAGGACCGGAGGTATTAAGCATGGCCGCAGCACTATCAACAGGAATGTTAAAGTGATTTCTAAAATTGACAATAACATTTGGATTAAGCCCCTTGTTCGCAATTTGAATAAAATCAAATGGGCTTTCTACCTTGGATTTGATATACTTTTTCCCAAGGATGCGAACTAATTCTGAATAATGCTTTGTTGTGGTATCTTTATATACGGTCATTTGATAATATTATTTATCATTTGAACGAATATACTTAATTTTTGACTTTTATACAATTTTAAGATTTAGGAAAATCTGGATAAGCCTTTTCAAAAAAAAACACCCCAGTCAAAATGCAAACTTTGCTGGGGCGTTTTATTGGTTTATCACGATTGTAGATTAGTTTCCACCAATAGGCATCATTGGGTGAACTTCAATTTTTGTTGGTATATCCTTAAAAATAGGATTTGCTTTGGCAATTTCCACTGCAGCATTTATGTCCTTTGCTGTGATGTGAAAAAAACCTGCAACCACTTCTTTGCTTTCGTTAAAGGGCGCGTCTTTTAAGCTTCCATTTTGCTCACTTACCAATCTGCTTCCCGATTTTTCAATGGGGTTTGCCCCTTTTAAAACTCCATCTTTCATAAGGCCTCCAATATAAGCTCCCCCGTTTTCCATGTGTTTTTGCAACTCTTCTGGTGAAAGATCTGTCCAAACACTTCCTTCCGTTTTGATTATCAATAGATACTCTTTCATTTTTATTCTTTTAAATTATTGTTTATACCCTAATAACAAATGGGAATTTCCAAAAGGGACATTGCTTTTTAATTTTTCTTCAAATATTTTGAAAACCTCTTTTCCAACAATCTTTTTTCTGCCACCAGTGGAGCCAATTCTATTGCCCTTTTTAAAGCCAATTGTGCATGATTATATTCTTTAAGTTGGAAATGGGTTTCAGCTTTTGCAGAATAAAAAAGGTAATTGGTTTTAATAAGCTTTTCATTTTCAATGGAAACCAATTGAACCAATGCCTCTCTTGTTTTACCGGAATTGGAAAGGGCAATTGAGCGATTAAGAATTAATAAGGGCGATTTATTTAGACTGTAAAGTTTGTCGTAAAGCAAAATAATGCTTTCCCAATCGGTAGATTTAAAATCCCTGGCTGAACAATGATATGCAGAAATACTGGCCATAAGGTGATAGGCTGAAATAGGTTGATCTTCAGCTGCTTTTTTCAAATTTGTAAACCCGCGTTCCATAATTTCCAAATCCCATAAGGATCGGTTTTGTTCACTCAAGGTTAATATATTTCCTTGTTGATCTTCCCGCGATTTAAAACGAGATGAATTTAACTGCATTAAAGCTATAAGCGCATAAACTTCAGATTTTTGGCCAATAGCCTTATTTTCAACAACCAACTCTGCTAACCTGATCGATTCATTACACAAATCCCTACGTATTAATTCTTCCCCATTGGAGGCATTGTAGCCTTCATTAAATAAAAGGTAAATAGCCTCCAGAACTGCATCCATTCTTTTTTCCATTTCCGTATTTGCTGGCAGCTCAAAAGGGATTTCATTTTCTCTGATGGTCTTTCTTGCCCTTACCAAGCGTTTGTTAATACTTTCTTTATTGGTTAAAAATGATTTGGCAATTTCGTTGATATTAAAACCGCATAAGGTCTTCAGAATCAAGGCGATTTGTGAATCGTGAGAAATGGAGGGATGGCAACAAACAAACATCATTCGCAATTGATCGTCCAAAATTTGATCCTCCGAAAAGAAGTCTGTTTGGAGGATATCGAAGGCAGGATTAGCAGAAATACTCTGAAATTTATCCGCAATAATCTGCTCCAACTTTTTACCTCGGTTTAAGGAGTTTAAGGTTTTGTTCTTCGCAACAGTGTACAACCAAGCAATGGGGTTTTCTGGAATTCCTTTGTAGGTCCAATTGCTAATAGCTTCAATTATAGTGTCTTGAACAATATCCTCCGCCAATTGAATTTTGGAGGAACCAAAAATCCCTGTCAACACAGATATCATTTTTCCAGATTCATGCCTGAAAAAGTGTTCAACAATTTGGTTTATTTCCGTTTGGGGCTGGTATTTCAGAATATGGTGCTTAGGGTTAAGGTCCTACTTATTTGTTTTTAATTTTAATTCACTATCCCATTTTATTTGTTTTGAGTTAGTTTTTAATTCAGATAAATAACCTTCCGTTAAATAAGGAATATTTTTACTGTAATCCACTAGCTTAAAGTTTAAGTTTTGGCCATCATTAACCAATAAAAAGAGGATAATTTGCCCTTCATTAATAACCAGGCCCTCCTCAAGTGTAAGCTCATAAGATTTACCTTTTTCAACCTTTAAACCGGTTGGGACAGAATATTTGTCATAAATAAAAATGGAATCAATATCTGGATTTTTAAAAAATAGGAGTCCATCAAAATCAGTTGACCCTATTTCAATTAAACTATCATTTTGGTCAAAAAACTTGCAGGTTGCCACTAAAATGGCTTCACCTTGATGGTCAATTAATTTTAGCCTCCGTAAATTATCATCAATAGATTTATAATTGGCAGGAGAGAGGCTTGGGGAAATTTTTATTATCAGTATTGAGTCGGCGATTTTCCATGTTCCCATACCTTGGTGTAAAAAAGCTAATCCATCACCCATATCCACAAATAGTTCAAATTCAACAGTAGAATCTGGTTTAAGGTTTAGGTATTCACTTTCGCCTTGATATAGACCAATTTTGGTTTGAGAATGGACGCTCAACATGGTTAGTAAGAAACAAACACAAAAGCATAATTTTTTCATTGTAATTTTCTTAATTCCTCAGATAGCTACTTTTTAAACTGGTATTTTTGACTTGTACAAAAAGCTTGGATCCAAAGATTTGCAAAATAGGTTTTGGTCAATTTAACTGGTTTTTCGTTGTATACAACATGTTTCAACCTAAAAGAATCGTCCTTAACATCACTGATACGAAAAATGATTTGACCTCTATTTAGAATACTTCCCTCCTCAAGGGTTATTTCATAGGCTTTTCCCCTTTCCGGTCTAAAGCCAGTATGTTTATAAAATCCCGCCCTAATAAAAACAGAATCGATCTTAGGATCGGCTAGGGAAATCCAGCCATTTGAATCAGGAAAAGCTCCACTGAAATAGATGCTGTCGTTTTTTTCAAAAAACATACAACCCGCCGAATAAATAAACTTCCCATTTTTATCTACCAATCTTAAACTGTCTGATATTCCATTTAATTCTTTGGAATTCAGTTTGGCAGAATGGGGAAGGACTTCAATGATTAAAAATTTATTATGGATCATCCATTTTCCTTTTCCCTGTTCATTATGCAGGGAATAGAATTCTCCAAAATACCTCATGTTCATTTTAAATTCAACGGTAGAATCGGGCTTTAGATTTAGGAATTCGTTCTCGCTTCGGTATGATCCCGAAAAATTTTGGGCGACTGCTGGAAATAGCAGATGGGTGAATATAATAAAGAGAAGGAATTTTTTCATCAAATCAATTTTTTATCACGAAGGAGTTAAACATTTGTTTCACTGTTTCCTTCCTTTCTTCAAACTCCTTGGGTGGAGCGGCAAACACCAAGCGATATCTGATTTTCTCTATCCGATAAATCCGGACAAGTTTTATTAAACCCTTGCCATTTTCGGTTTGGTGGAATTCAACTTGGGTATATTCGCCGTTAACATCACTTCCCTCAATTTTGTTTTGGATCAACGAATCTTGTTCAAACACTACAATAGTATCTTCTAATATTGCAGTTTCAATCAAATATTCAGTTGAAGAATTCTTAGATCTTCTAAGATAATTAAAGGAAGTATCAATAGGTTGAGGAGTAACCTTCTTATTATAGCCCCCTTCTCTAAATTGAATAGGGGTCGTCTGGTTTAAACTATCAGGATAGAATAGATCCTTGATTGATATTTCACATTTTTTACATCGCTCTTTCCGAACTTGAAAAGTAAAATGGAATTTCCCATGCCAATTTTTTCTTCCTTTTTTAAAACTGTAGTTTGAAGGATATTCAATGGAAAAATCCTTGTTGTTTAACTTTTTTATTTTCTGCGCTGGTAAAGAAGTAGCCGATAAAATAAGAATGGATGCTAAAAGGAATAGGGTTCTGGAGGTTTTCAATGTTTTATTCTGAATCATTCAATTCTTTGGTTTTGGATTTGAGGTTTTTAGAATTTGACATTTTCATGAATCCTAGTACCCAAAGAATTAAACCAATGGGGAATATAATCTGACTAAGCTCAATCTTGAACAGGAAAAAGCTAGAATCAAGAAATTTTTCTATAGACCAAAAGACTACAGCCAATAGCAGAACTACAGAGCCAAGATGTTTGAGTTTCTCTTTTTTTCGAAACCAGGTTTTGTACTTCGAAAATAGAGACAGGCTTATTGAAAAAATGAACAAGGAAAAAAGCATCCCAATAAAATCAAAAAGCCCATAATTTAGGTAGTTAAGGATAGATTCGAATGGGAATAAATGAAATATCCCTGCACCTGCAAATTGAAAAAATGAGGAAAGCATAAAAAAGAAAACAAATACGCAGGACCAAAGTAGGCTCGACCATTTTTTAAATCCTAGAATGTTTTTTGAAATCAAATAAAAGCATAAGACAGAGAATATTTCAGGAACAAGATTAAATGGAAAAGATAGAGAGCATCCAAAGCAGCCACAATTTCCTAGGAAACGCCAGCCTTTGATAATTAGCTCGACAAGAATGAATTCTGTAAAAACCCTTAAAAAGGCAAATACAAGAATCAGAAGAAGGTTTCTTTGACCTCCCAAAGCATTTAGTATTTGATTTTTAACTCTGATATTCATTTAAATTAAAAGATTCTCTCCAAGCCTAAACTTCAAAATTCCATGTATTATTTTCAAAGGTAAATCTAAATAGGAGGGAAATTTCCGGAACCCTATTCTTATTGGTTTTTTTGGTTTGATCCATTCTACTAGATCGTTCCTGATTTAGAGGATTTTAAATTACAATTTTTTAAGAAAAATGAAGCTTCTCATGAGATTGACTTGTTTGCTTGATATGGTTGCAAAATTCTGAGGGTTATTGTTTTTGATATTTGAGCAAACCCCAACAGCACCTTCAAGAGAATGGAAAGGATAAATATTTTAAATTGGCTTTATGAAACTACTAAAATTTGCTTTTAGGAATCTTAAGTATTGTTTCCTTTTAAATTTATTACTGTCTCTTGATGTTAGCGGTTGCGAATGTCCCGCCTTGGAATCCATTAACCATTATCAATTATATGCTTATGAAAAAGCTGAATTGGTTCAAATCGTACATAAAAAATATTTATCCGATAGTTTGGTTGAACTCTCTTATAATGTAAAAGAACACTTTTTTCCAATGGATCAGGGGGAGTTGCATGGTAAAATTAGAATAGAAATTAATCCCTCCAATTGCCAATTCAATTTTCAAAAAGGGGATATTTGGCTTTGGTATTTTAATAAATCAAATGATGAATTTTATATTTCTTATTGTGGTCATTCCAGTAAGTTTTCTAATCCGTCACGAAAAAAGGAGGAGCTTCATTTTTTGAGAAATTATTCTACCATTCCTGATAGTTCAGTTTGTCCTAATGTTTCGCTAGTTGATGAATTTGAGAACTCGGATGAATTAATGAAAACCCTTGCGGAAATTAAGGCCACCATTTCTTATGATAAAAGGATATTTTTGAAGCTTAACCTAAACAAGGATGGGGAAATATATAATGCTACACTGGCGAAAGAAGCAATTGGTTTGAGCGAAGAATCATTAAAGAATATATTGGAGAAAGTCAATTCAATAAAAGGGTTGAAGCCAGCAGAAATTAATAATTATAGGGTGAATGTTTCCATGATTGTTACAATGTGAGATTGTTTGTTTATCCGTTCGCAATTAATGAATTAAATTCGATCTGGAATATCTAAGAACGCTCTCAAATTCATTTTCACCAATTTTCAACCATTGATAAAGTAAGCCCTAAACCATTGCTATCATTGAAATTCACACTTTTTCACAAAGCTTTTACATTTCATTCACAGTAGAAACCTTAGCCTTGATTTACATTAGTGGAAACATAAAAAAACAGTATTATGAAAAACATTAAAAATGCAGTCCTGGGATTGGCCCTAGTTTCTTTTCTAATAGTTGCGAGTGCCTTTACAAAGGGTAAAACCAATAGTATAGAATGCTCCCCGTCTATGGAGGCAGAAAAGCCCCGAAGTCAGATGGCAAATATGTTTGTGACCCATGGGCATTGCAGTTTACCTTTTTCTGGAATGGTGGAAAATTTTGACTTCAATATTCCCGTAAGAGATGATTTGGGGAACCCTTTGGCAGAAATGCAATTCTCCTTTGAGGTAAATGCTCATTCTTTAACCGTTTGCGAGAGAGCTGGAGATTTAACCTCTAGTGTGAGGACCCCAGGTTTATTTTTGGATGAAAACCATGATAAAATCAGTTTTAAATCCACCAATGTTTATACAATGGGTTTGGATTGGTACCAAGTAAATGGAATTTTAACCATCAAAGGTGTGGAAAAGGAAGTGAAGTTCTTCGTTTCAGGAATACGCGATTCTAATGATGCTATAGCTTCTTCCATTGTTTTGGAGGGGCAGTTCAATTTATTTGACTGGGGAATTGATTACGATAAAATTGTAAGTGACAAGACCAGCGAGGTGAGCACCAAAATGATGCACCTAAATATGAAGGTGGACTTAAGCTAGATCATTTTTCAAAAACAAAGACATCCTGGAAATACAATCCAGGTTGTTCTTTCCAGTTTCCTGGATAATGGTCATATATTTTGAGGCCAGAATCTTTAATCAGAAGGCTTAAAGCATTTTTACTAATTGCGATGGCATCTTCGGGGTTTTTCACCAATTTAGTGCTAAACCAATCTTCAGAATCATAAGCTTTTTGATCAAAAATCCAGTTTAATTGATTGGTAGCGTGAAATCTACCTTTTTCATTGTTTCGTTTTGACAAAGATTCCTCATAATCTTCATCCAAATAAAAGAAAGTAATAATGGCTCTGCCTTTTGGTTTTAAAACCCTTGCAATTTCTTTAAAATAAAAACGAGCATCCTCCTCCCGTAAATGAGTCCAAACAGAAAGTGCTGTTAGCAAATCTTTACTTTCATCTTCTATAGGCCAAGGTTTTAATTCAGTGCTTTGTTTTGAAGCATATCTCGGATTGGCAATATCAAAATGAATGAATTTGTAATTTTCTTGTTTAAAATTGAATTGGCAGTAATTGATATCATCAGTCATCACATCAATACCGGTATAGGAGCCATTGTTGGAAACATAAGGCTCTGAAGAAATTCCTAATAAACCCGTTCCACAACCAATGTCCAAAATATGATTCCCCGATTTTGAAGGGAGATTGTGATAAATTAAACTTTGGAAAATCCCAATAACATGGGCCCATTCTCCATAAGATAGTTTCCCCCCTCTACGATTTTTATATTCAGGGATTAAGCGAAGGTTTTTGGTTCTGCGAATATGCTGACGATCAATCCCTCGAAAGACTTTATCGATAAAAGGAAAAAATTTTAAGGCTAGTTTCTTTTTCATTTTTAGGGACAATAGCTGTAGCTCGCAATTTAGGGAATAGTGGCTTAGTTAAATAGATTTCCTAGAATTTGCTTTTACTTTTTTAAATGTTTTAAAACCAGTAAATACCAAGACTGTGAGAAGGAAAACCTGATAAGTTTTAAGAATGATATCTAAAATTTCATAAAATTCCCAAGAGTTTCTATTTTCTTTAATAGAATTGAAATGCTCAAGTAGGGCGTCAGGTAAATTTGAGCTATTGGTTTTTTCTAATAAACTAAGATTTAGCAACAAGAAAACCAAGAACAATAAAATGGTAAATAGCATTAAAATACTATTGCTGGGAATGTTTTCAAATTTCAAAACCCAACTTTTAACAAAATAAACCAAGAAGACCACAAAAGCTGAAAAAGAATAAAGTATTCCCTGACTTGGAATTACATAATAAGTGTCATGAATATTAATGTCCATCAGGGAATCAGGAGAAAATCCTTCCCATCCAAAAAAAAGCGCGCTTAAACTAATACTCAGTCCTAGGGTTCCTAGAAACCAAAGAAGTTCTTTTTTTATCATAAATAGTTTCGTTTCAATAAGGCTTTTACAAAAATGAATGTCATTAATGATGGAGCGAAATTATTAAAAAGATAGAAAAACAATTCACTCCATCCAACAAGGTCCGTTCTTGATGTTTCTTGGTAAATCAATTCACCAAAGGGCTGACTAGGGAAGAAAAAGCTTGAGCATAAATTCCAAGCTAAATGAAAACCCAAGGCTAAAAATATGGACTTCGATTTTGCAAAGGTGAAAGCCCAAACATACCCTGTAAAACCAGTTCCTAAAAAAACGAGGGCCAATTCTATCCATCGAGAATCCAGCATTCCATAGGAGAACCAATGGTAAACACCAAAGGCCGCAGCGGAAATGAAAATTCCCCATTGCCTTCCCAAGCGTTTTATTAAAATATATAAAATGGCACCCCTAAAAACCAAATCCTCAGTTAATGCAGATATAAAATGGTATTGAATATCTTTTAAAAGTAAAATCCATTCAAAATTTGAGTTTTTAACCCAAACGCTGGAGTGAATTTTTGTTTCGATGAAAACGAACAAAAGCCTTACTAGGAAAATAAAAAGAAGTCCCAGCCCGAATTGTAAAAGTCTTTTTTTGATTGGGAAGAAACCCAGAATTGCCAAATTTTCTTTTTGAATAAAATAAAGCAGCAACCAAGAAACTCCAAGGATTACAACTATGCCTAGCATTTTTCTTTAGATTTTTTGATTTGATAATTAGTCAGAAGTACTTTTTTGCGATTTCCAAAGCAATAACAGTGTAATTCCCAAAATCCCAAAAACCACAGTATAATAAATATAGAATTCGAAATCAGTTTCGGGGAAGTTTGCGGATTGGGCAATGAAGGCTGCTGATAATAATAAGGTGATACTAATTATTACAAAAGAGATTATGAGTTTTCGCACCCAATAAAAATTTTGATTGGTCTGAGGAATAGTTTCTTCGGAATCTAAAAAGTCCAAGGAGAAGTTAAGGCATTCTGAAAGTGCTTTTAAACTGTGCATTCGCGGCACCACTTCGCCCTTTTCTATTCGCTGGATGGATCGTAAACTTAGTTTGCTTAGATCCGCTAATTCTTGCTGGGTGTATTTGAGTTCTATTCTTTTATTCCTTACAATTTTCGCTATCATTTGCTGTTTTTCTAATTGCATGGTAAAAGTATATTTTGGCCTTTAATTGCTTTGTGACAAGGCTACGACATTTTTACGTCATTTGTGTTTTGCCGGAAATAATCCCTTGTATTTGGCCAATATTGGATCTAATTTCATTTGAGGTTTTGGTTCTTTAACCAATTCATTATTTCAGAAAAACTTGCCTCTTTTTGTTCCACCCAGGGGAAATGTCCTGCTTTGTCAATAAATATTAGGGTGGATTGAGGAATTTCATCAGCCAACCTTTTAGCCAAAAAAGGAGGGTTATTGGTATCGAATGATCCTTGAAGAATAAGCACGGGTACCTTTATTTTCGAATATTTTTTTTGATAGTTGATACTTCGTTGCATCAAATCCTGAAACTCTTCTTCAGTTGAAAAAGGGTAATCACCATTTATTGGTCTTCGTCTTCCTGTTTTATTTATTTCCCTTGAAATGGGAATTACCTTTTGGACTGTTGTAGAATCGTA
>CAKZNE010000055.1 GCA_937129395.1 uncultured Cryomorphaceae bacterium
AAGCTTGACCCTGCCATGTAAATTGCGAGCCTATACCAAAGCCACCAAAGTCAAAGCGCCCTTGTACAATCCATTTATCTTGTATTAAGCCTTGAGAACGAATTAAAAAAACAGGATCAAACCATGTTTTTTGTGCGTTGCCTTCTTGTGGGTTTTCCAAAGCGCCTGTAAAAGAAAGGTCTGTGCCTAAATGTACAATGCGACCTGCCAGGCCAGCCTCTAGCCATGGTGCTATTTTTTTTAGACCTGCAAATTCAAGTGCCCACTGTTGCATGCCAATAACTCCATTAGAGACATGCTTGGTAGTTTCTAAGTTTTGCTCTAAATCCATATATAGAAAGTCACCTGTTACAGACCAATCGTCATTTGTTGCTTCTCCATATAGCATTAAGCCAAACTTTAGATGAATTAAAAACCGAGGAAGAACTAAAGGCCTTTGAAAATGAACTTATTGACCGTTTTGGTGCTGCCCCTCCGGAAGCAAAAGAGTTGATTAATTCCATAAGATTAAGATGGATAGGAAGCGAAATTGGTTTTGAGAAAATTGTAATGAAACAGGAAAGATTTATCGCCTACTTTATTACAAACCAAGAATCGCCCTATTTCCAAAGTCCAAAATTTCAGAAAGTCCTTGGTTTTCTACAAACCAATCCAAAGGCTCAAATGAAAGAAAGAAATAACAAACTTTATTTAACCTTTGGCGGAGTTAAATCCGTAAATGAAGCGATTCAACTCCTAAAACCAATTCTCGAGGAATAAAAAAAGGTAAAGACCAAGCCCTTTCGGATTGATCTTTACCAACGTAAACCTACTAAACCAAACCAAAATTTTTATCTTGTTACGGTCCCAGATGGGAAATTTGAATCTACTTGATTCGTCATTGAAATTGCAGTATGTGCAGAAGCGCCAGCTGGCATACTTACAAAAGGTTTGAAAGCAAAAGGCTTTGGGCTATTATCTGGCTGAGGCTCAATGCTAATTACAATTGTTGCATTTGTCAAATCTGTTGGAAAACTTAATCCTGCAGGCGCATTTTGAATAAAATCTTCGCCTGGATAGGATGGTCCTGTTCCGTCCATTCCGCTAAAATTTGCCGCATCATCTTGCATATCCAAAGCCGTAAAACGACCTGTTGAAATTGGCATACCATTCATAACCGCCCATCCTTCATAAACCCAGTTTGCTGGAAGGCTTGGTAGATTTAATCCCTGCATCGGGGAACCGCTAGAATTATCTAAAAACCAAACTCCACTTAATTCATCCATCATATCATTGGTGGTTGGGGTAGCCAAAATGTAAGTGGCACTAGCCGTATTATAGGTGGAACCTAAGGCTGCCATATGGCTTACATCTACCATGGCTGTTGCAGAATTAAAGGCACCTCCCAAAACTTTGATGTCACTAGGTGCTGGGTCAGTATCTGGAAATGGTTCTATAGAAAGAACAAAAGCCGTAGCGGCATCCAGAGTCGCTGTTGGAATATCAAAAGTAGTTTCTGATAAAACACCTTGATCACTAACGGTAAATAAACCTGTGGATACAGGAGCTCCATCTACTATTACCCATCCTTCATAACGCTCATCCGCCTCAACTGGGGCAAGGTTGCTTAAGTTTAGGGTCATTGATTTGGTAGTATTACCAGTACTGGTAGTGGTATTGTCCTCGTCATCTTTCGTGCACGATGCAGCGATAAGGGATAAGGACAAAAGAAATAATGCTGATTTTTTCATGATTATAGTTTATCTTTTTTAATAGTTAGTCAAATGTCTTGTTGAAAGATCACGGACTTATCACAAAAGATTAAAATAAGTATGTCAATAAAAAAACCGCTGCAGGCAAAAGGCTTACAGCGGTTTTAAAATTCCCCAATCGGATAGAGATTTGCTTTTTAAGCTTGGGGTAAGGAAAAACTAAAGGTGGTTAAACCGTTTTTTTGACTACTCACTCGAATAACTGATTTATGTAAGTCCATTATCTTTTTTACAATAGCTAAACCCAATCCAGCACTTCTAACTTGGCTTTGATTTTTATCTACCATATAATAGCGATCAAATATGTGGTCAAGGTTTTCCGGTGGAATTCCCTCACCAGAATTGCTTATTTCTACTTGAATATTTCTATTTTCCAATGTTGCAGAAATTTTTACTTGCCCATTTTCCGGCGTGTATTTCAAAGCATTGTCCATCAGGTTTTGAATAACTCGTTGTATTAGATTTATGTCTGCATGAACGATCGTTTGATCTGGAATAGAGCTTTCCATTTTAATGTTTTTGCTTAAGGCTTGTAATTGGAAGCTTTCTTGTGCCTCCTTGATTAGTTCTTTTAGGTTTATGGATTGAGCTTTGACTTTTACTTGCTGTGCCTCAAGTTTGGAAAGTTCGAATAAATCATTCACCAATTTTTGCAGCTTCGAACTGCTTTGAAGAACAATTTCCAGGTACTTTTTTCGTGCCTCCGGATCAAGGCTGTTTTCCTTTATTATTAGCGTTTCAATATATCCATGAATTACGGCCATTGGACTTCGTAAATCATGAGAAACATTTGCAATCAGATCCCTTCTTAATTTGTCAACCTCCTTTAATTGATCAATATTCTCGAGAATGGTATCCGCCATTTGGTTAAAGGTCTTGGAAAGATTTGATAGCTCTCCTTTGTTTTTAATAGGAATTCGAGCTTGGTATTCACCTTTTTCAAACTTCCTTACCGTTTGGGTAATAAGTCTAAGGTTTTTTGTTAGGAATGCGATAAGAATTAACCCAATAGTGAAGGCGGAAATCAAAGTGATTACGAAGGTCTGAGTTCCAACTTTCATAAAATAGCTGGAAGAAAGTGTACCTACAATATTTTCATACTTCTCGCTGGCCAGGACCATGTAAACATAGCCCTTAAATTCACCATCCTCAACCACTTTTGTTGCGGAAAAAATTGTCTGTTCACCTGGATTTCTAGGGTCGTCACCAAGCACATAACTTTGACCTTTGGTTTCTATAAAGTCCTTTATTGGTTGAGTATTTACATTCTTCAACCTTACTTTTTTATCCAAAACAACAAAGGAAAGTATGTCTCCCTTTTCATTTAACAGATACACTTCTAAGGATGGATTTACTGCCATCATGGAATGCATAATAATTCCTAAGGCCTCTTCATTAACTTCAGTCCCAATAAATGGCGAAACTTCATGTAACATATGTTCAGCAACATTCGCATTTACCCTTTGGGTAGTTTCTTGGTAAAATTTTCGAGAAAAATAGGCGGTTATGGAAACATAGCCTAGGCCCAATAATATGAGGATAAAGAGAAAGCTCGCTGAAATTCTCCAAAAAAGACTGCTTTTAATTTTTTTCATCTTTCTTAAGCTTCATCGTTAAACCGATATCCTACACCCCAAGTGGTCAAAATAAAGGAGGGCTCTGCTAAATTGGGTTCAATTTTCGATCGAAGTCGATTTACATGGGAATTAACGGTGTGCTCATATCCATTGAATTCATAGCCCCAAACCAAAGAAAGTAATTGCTCTCTATTATAGCTTTTACCAGGGTTTTCCATTAACAGCTGGAGAAGATCAAATTCTTTTGGAGTCAAAGCCAATCTTTCTGTTCCTATCATTACTTTTCTTTTTTCCAGATCCATGCTCAAATTCCCCTTGTTTAAAAATAAGGTTGGTTTCTTTTCAGGATCGGCTTCTCTTCTTTCATTTCTTCTTAAAATAGCTTTTGCACGAGCAATAAACTCTCTAATTCCAAAAGGTTTTGTTAAATAATCATCTGCACCAGATTCTAAACCTAAAACTTTGTCAAATTCTTCGGCTTTGGCAGTGAGCATCAGAATAGGAGTGTAGATGTCCAAGGCTCGTAGTCTTTGGCAAATTTGGATTCCATCCATCTCGGGAAGCATAACATCCAAAATAATTAGCTCATGATCATTTTTTTTGGCCTCTTCAAATCCAGTTTTGCCATTCCTAAATTTTAAAACATCGCATCCAAGATCAACCAGGTGAATTTCAATTAAATCAATAATATGGGCGTCATCTTCTATGACTAAAACTTTTTTCATTTGGATTTCTTTAAATCATTTCACGCACCATCCAGTTGATTTCAAAGGCCAAGGTAGTTTTCAATTATCACGATTGTATCACAACTAGATATACTGGCGAAAATAGAATGGAAGAAAAAAATGGAATGAAGGATAGGGGACAAAGCTCTTTCACTTGTCTAAAGTTTATCAGGATCAAAAAGGTCTGAATAAATTTAAGTATTGAAGTACCTTAATAAGAAATGGGAATGGTAGATTTGAATATTATTGGATTGTGAAAATTTATTGGTCGGAGAAAAGCCATGGTTCACACCCAAAATTTATCGGTTCACTACTTTTTGTTTTATTAAATGCTAATTTCTTATTTGTTTAGCTCCTTCAAATCCAAATTTCAGATGACAAATTTTAAAATACTACTTAGCACCATGAACTCAAAACTTAGTATTACACCATTTTTAATTTTGATGGGCACCGTTTTACAGGCTCAATCAGTAACCCAAAACATAAGGGGTCAAGTAATAGATGAACAAAATCAGAGTCCCCTTCCCGGGGTTAATGTAATCGTGCAAAATGGCGATCAAAAAAAGGGGGGGGTAACCGACTTTGATGGATATTATCTAATTGAAGATGTTAAAGTCGGTAGGGTTAATATCGCTTATTCTTTTATTGGATTTGAATCAACTGGTTTTCAAAACCTAGAATTAATTGGGTCTAAGGAGCTGATTTTGAATGTTTCAATGCGCGAAAGTACTCAACAACTTGACGAAATTGTACTTTCTGCTGAAAGTGATAAATCTAGAGCTTTAAATGAAAGAGCAAACGTTTCTGCACGTACCTTTTCCATTGAAGAAACCCAAAGGTTTGCCGGTTCCAATCAGGATGTTAGTAGAATGGCTTCAAGTTTTGCAGGAGTGCAAAGGGCAAACGATGCTACCAATGATATTGTAATTAGAGGGAACTCACCAACCGGATTAATTTGGAGATTAGAAGGAATTGATATTCCTAATCCAAATCATTTTGGTGGTATTGGAGCAACAGGTGGTCCCGTAAGTATGTTGAATAGTAATGTGCTTTCAAATTCAGACTTTTTTACAAGCGCCTTCCCATCCGATTATGGAAATGGAATTTCAGGTGTTTTTGATTTGAGTTTACGAAATGGTAATTATGAGGAACATGAATTTTTGGGCCAAATCGGATTCAATGGATTTGAGCTTGGAGCAGAAGGACCAATAAATAGGGAGAAAAAATCTTCCTACCTAATAAACTATAGATATTCCACTTTGGAAGTTTTATCTGCCTTGGGAGTTGATTTCGGTACAGGAACTGCCATCCCTAAGTATCAAGATTTAAACATGAAACTTCATTTTCCAAGCAGGAAAATCGGGACCATAGATGTTTTTGCTATGGGAGGGATAAGCGCCATAGAGTTTCTTGAAAGTGAAAATGAAGGGGACGAGAATTTTTATACCAGTAATGAGGATTTAACCAATAAGGTGAACACAGGTGTAATTGGAGCCTCTCACCAATATCTATTTTCGAATACTCTTTATTCCAAATTAACATTTGCATTTACAGCAACAGAAAATCTCACCACAATTGATACCTTGGATATAACCCGAACAAATTTATCCCCAACTTACCGTCAAGATTTTAGTATTAGTACTGTTCGTTTCCATGGATTTTTAAATAAAAAATTCAACGTTCACCATTCCGTAAGAGTGGGAGCATTAGTAAGTCTTCAGAATTTTAATTTATTGGATAGTGGCTACTCTCGAGACTTTAATTCCTTTGTAACCTTTAGGGATTTCCAAGGTGAAGATATGTTGTATCAACCTTATCTTAATTGGCAATACAGAATTACAGATAATTGGGAAATGAACACAGGTTTGCATAGTATGATTTCACAAAATAACGGCAACTCTGCATTGGAACCAAGGTTTGGAATGACCTATAGGCTAGATAATACTCAGAGTTTTAATTTGGGTTATGGTCTTCACCATCAAATGCCAGGTGTTGCTACATTATATGATCAAACCCGCCTGTCTGATGGCACTTATGTGAGTCTTAATGAAAACCTAGAATTTGCAAATTCTCACCATTTTGTGATTGGATATGATAAATTATTTACAAATAGAATCCATTTCAAAACGGAAGCATACTATCAAAATGTAGGGAATGCAGTGGTGGAAAGAAACCCAAGTCCTTTTTCAAGTTTAAACTACGGTTCCTTTAATATTAGTACTCCAGATTCGGTAAAAAATGGTGGTGTTGGATATAATTACGGATTAGATATAACCATTGAAAAATTTATGGATAAGGGACTTTATTTTATGAGCACTTTATCCCTTTTTGAATCTAAATATCAAGGTAGCGATAAGGTTTGGAGAAATACCGCTTTTAATGGAAACTATGTTTTTAATGCCCTTGGAGGAAAAGAATTTGTTTTGAAAAAAGGCGATAGTGGAAAAAGGAATACACTTACAGTAGACAGTAAGGTAACCTATGCAGGTGGACAAAGATACACCCCCTTGGATCTGCAAGCTTCCATCGCTGAAAACGATGCAGTTTTTAATGTCGATGACGCTTTTGGCGCTCAATACGATCCATATTTCAGGTTGGATTTGAGAATAGGTTTTAAAATGTCCGGAAGTAAGTTTACCCAGGAATGGGCTCTAGATATTCAGAATCTTACTAATCAGGATAATCCATTTGGACAGACTTATAATGCAGAAACCCAAAAGGAAGAAACGACAAATCAGCTAGGGATTTTCCCTATGGTTCTTTACAGGATAACCTTTTAACCCTAGCAGATAATCAGATAGGTTTAGGTCAAAAAACTGTTAGGTAAGCTAATTTCTTTGAAAAGAAGTTTTAGCAATAAGCCCGATTTTAATTCGGTAAAAGTTTTGTTTGGAATTGGAGCCGAAGGAGTTTTCAATCAAGAAGAATAGGAATAGAAATTTGACAATAATTTGGAATTGAAAAGGATAAATATTCTGTATAAATGGTTTCTGGTGGTATTGATAATTTCCGCCGTTCCAAGCATGATTGGTGCTTTAAGGTGTGTTTTTGGGGTATGCGATACTCATGGGGAAGAAGTATATGGGTATTTTTTATCTAAGGCATTTTATTCTATTGTAACCACCACTATTTTATATGTTGGGAGTGTTGGAATTATTCAGCTTTTAAACCGCAATTATTCATGGGAGAAATCTGTACCAAAGCGTATTTTTTTAGAATTAATATTGATTTTTAGTTTTAGCACTCTCGCACAAATTGGAATCTTAAAGGCTTTTTCATTTTCCTCTTTTGTCGCTTGCCAAGATCTTACCTTTGCAGTTTATTTCGAAAACATTTTGTTTGGGAACACCATCACCTTTATGGTTGTTTCCTTAATTGAAGGAAATTACTTTTTAAAACAATGGAAAAAAAGTATGATACGGGCCGAAAAGGCTAAACAAGAAAGTATTAAAAGCCAATATTCCTCACTAAAATCCCAGTTAGACCCTCATTTCCTTTTTAATAGTTTAAATGTTTTATCCTCCTTAATGCGAAAGGACCTGAACAAAGCAGAATTGTTTATTGATGATTTTGCAAAAGTTTACCGTTATGTTTTGGAAGTGAAAAATGAAATGGTGGTGGATTTGGCTTCTGAAATAGAATTTTTAAAGGCATATGTAAACCTCCAACAGATAAGATTTGGAAAAGCACTTCAGCTTGAAATGAAATTGGAACCATTGGTGCTGGAGTGTTTTGTTCCTCCATTGTCTTTGCAGGAATTGGTAAATAATGCCATAAAACACAATGAGGTATTAGAGGAAAGTCCTTTGTTGATTGAGGTTTATAATGAAGGCAAAACTTTGGTTGTGAAAAATAACCTTCAACCAAGGAAGGAGAAAATGGAATCCACCAAATTGGGAATTGAAAATCTGAAAAAGAGGTATGCTCTGTTAAATAATGATCTACCAGAATTTAGTTTGACTCAAACCCAGTTTGTTGCCAAAATCCCAATGATTGAAGCGGAATGAAAAACTATGTAATTATCGAGGACGAACCGTTAGCGGCTGAAAAGATTGCCAATTTGGTTAAGCGCTTAAGATCGGATTGGATCTTATTGAAAATCATTCCATCTGTAAAAATGGCTACAAAGGAATTAAAATCCCTAAATCCAGATTTGATTTTTTTGGATGTTCACTTAGGGGATGGAAATTCGTTTCAGATTTTTCAGAAGTTGGAAATCAATGTCCCGGTAATCTTCACCACTGCTTTTGACAACTACGCTTTAAAGGCCTTTGAAATCAATAGTGTGGATTATCTTTTAAAGCCAATTGCCAATACAGACCTGGAAAAGGCCTTGAATAAATTGGAAAAAACCCAACATATGGAAGAAACATTCCACAGCAATTGGGATAAGCTGATTCAGGATTTAAGGCCCAGTTATAAAGAGCGATTTATGGTGAGTTCGGGCAAAAAAATTAAAAGTTTAAATACAAATGAGATCGCATTTTTCTTCGCCCAAGGCAAGCACACCTTTATAACCGACAAAGAGGGGAAGGAATATCTTATCGACAAAACACTAACGGCCCTTGCGGATTGTTTAAACCCAAAAGATTTCTTTCACATCAACCGCCAATACATAATTAGCTTTACTTGCATTCACGAAATGTTGTATTATTCCAAAGGAAGGTTAAAATTGGAAACCCAACCTAAAACTCCAACCGAAGCCATAGTGAGCGGAGAAAAGGCAGGGAAATTTAAATTATGGTTGGAAGGAGAATAATTTCTTTTGCTAGTAATGTATTCTTCTTTCCGGGGGTCTCTGGGAATAATTATAGTCGAAAATTTTATTCTCAATTTGTTATTGTTAATAGTGAATGATCACTTCTGTAGTATCTCCGGCTATTGTGTTTACGAAATATGGTTTTTTCCCAGTTTGAGTATTGTTTTTAATCAAGAAGCTATTTATCTCAACCTCAAAGTTTCCAAAAGTCCTCCTGGTTTTTACCAATCCCTCAATAATATGAAATCCAAATGATGAATTTGAACCCATCACTCTATTGATCCAGGCATGGTCATTCCCCAAAGTATTTTTGGCTTTTATTTTTACCCAAGCAAAGGGTTTTATCGAAATGTCCACATATTGTTTTATTCCCCGAATAACATTGGACTTGGGTCTTCCAACAACTCCAGAATGAATTTCATGAGAAAAAAAACCGTCAGCTTCTGCATAAACCAGAAGTTGTAAGTCTCCTCCTTCAGTGTTTACTTGAAAGGAGTAATTTCCGTTTTTATCGGAGCGGATGGTGTCTATTATTGATTCAATTGTATTAAGATTAGCTGCTGAATCAGGTGACTTACTTGATATAATCAAAAAACATTCAGTTTATGAAAAAGAATTGGATAATGAAATATTAATTGATTCTTTACTTAGAATTCGTATGAGATTAACGCAACTTTATACTATTTGGGGTATATCTCGTGCAGAAGCAGAACACGCTAATATTGAGAAATTAGGTGAGCGTTATTCATCTGGTTCATACAGCAATAACCAAGCACAAACTCGTGCTGATAAATTAGGTGGCAAGGCTGATAACAATATTAGTTAATCCATCATTGGTGCACATTAAGCTGATGTGTCGTTGGTCACTACGAAAGTGTGACATTAATTTTAACAATAATACCCACAATGGGTAAGGATAAAAACATGGCAAATCGTATAATTTACACAACACCATTTCGCGTTAATTTTCCACATTTAGATAAACCACATGCACAACAAGGTTCAAATGAAACACCTAAATATAGTGTTGGTGCTTTATTTCCTAAATCT
>CAKZNE010000056.1 GCA_937129395.1 uncultured Cryomorphaceae bacterium
GGCCTTTTTTCTTTAACGCTCCATTTTTATGAAAATATTCCCACTCACCTACTCTTTTACTTTTTTTGTATAGACCATGCATTTCAGGGTTTCCATTTTCATAATACCATTTATGATCGCGTTTACACTGATGAAAGAAGAACCAAAGCCATTTCCATAGAAACATTGCAGTGAGCCAGCATTTGAGAGACGTTCATGCTTCCCCATTGTCTTTTGGAATTGATGCTTAAACTCTCCAACCTGATAAGGATTTGTTTTACATCCGCTTCATCAAACAAATTATTCATTAGAGCTATATATTTACATTTCAAGGATTCCTTTATTGCAATAACTGGCTTTTTCAATATCCAAAACATTGAGAGAAATGATGGGTACTGAAGGCAAAAGCTCCGCAAGCTTACCTACCACTTTCTTAGACAAATCCTTTTTTTGATCCTCGTTTCTGCCTTCCATAATGTGGGCGAAAACATGAATGAAATCGCATTTTTGGTCGGATGTGATATACTGTTTAAATGGATTAATCCGAACTTTTACACCTCCAATTCCTGTGCTTGCAAAAAGTTGGGTGGATAGTGCCGCCTTGTAAACGGTTTCTAAAATTTCCTTTTCAGGAGTTTGATTTAATATTTCTTCAGAGCAATCGATGCAAAAATGGGGCATATTTTGTTGATTTTTTTTAAGAATTTATTTTTGGATTTGGAAAAAAATTAATCATCATTTAAGGTCCAGATTAAGGCTTTTTCCTTTGTAGCTCTAAAAATAGTATGGTGTTTTTCTTTTGGTTGATTTGAATATTTCCAAATCAAATTTTTGGGTGCTTCTTGCTCAAAAGTAAGGGCGAGATTATTGGTGTGAACTGAAATATCCCTTGCACTTGAGCCAGCAAACCAAAGCCTCGTTTTTTTATCTGGAAAGTTTTTCAGATAATTCTTCGCTTCTTTTTCTAAATAATGATTATTCCACCAAAGAGAGGGATCCATGGCGATATAATAATCAAAAGTGGATGGATTTAGGAAAAAGGTTTCCATTACAAAAAGGCCGGCGAGGGATTCTCCAATAATTCCTTTTTTGGCATTTACACGGTATTTTTTTTCGATTTCTAATACCAGTTCGTCGGTAATAAAAGCACGGAAATTTTTGGCTCCATCGCTTAAAGGGCAATATTGGGAATCGCTTACGGTTTCAGAGAATCCTGTTAAATCAATTCGCCGGTCCGTATTTTCTATTCCTACAAGGATAAAAGGAGGAATGCTTTTGTTGGCAATCAATTTTGCCATGGTATTGGCGATATGAGGAAAATCTTCCCTAATTCCTCCATCTGGCATATACATTACTGGGAATGAAGTTTGGCTATTTTCGTATTCAGGCGGAAGCCAAACGTTTAATATCCTTTCTTCATTTACTTTTTCAGACTGAATTTTAAAGCTGTCGTGCTTTGGGATGGGATCATTGTATTGAGGCCGTCTTGCGCAAGAAACAAAAGTTCCAACGAAAAGAAACAAATAAATAATTTTAGCCATTGGATTTATGATTTTTTTAAATATCAGAGCTATGCTATTGAAGAGTTTGGATAAGACTTTGGCTAATTTACATCTTATCCTAATCCATCAAGAAAATTGCAGATCATTTAAAAGGCAATTTCTAGGATTAATTCCTTTTCAGTGAGACTAATAATATAAAAAGAAGTATGGTGATTAACGTCTTGCCCAAGGTCCACCCTTGGTATGAGATTGGGTTGGTAAATGCTTAAATACATAAAGTCTGTTAATCCCGCTTCGGCATTGTATTCAACGATCACCCTTGATTCCTTTTTATTGGGTTGGTCGGAACTTTTGCTGAATAAAAAACCCTTTTGGATTTCCCAATATTCTGTATCCGAATTATTAGAATTTGCTACAAATTTTAACTGGGAACCTTGCTTCAAGGAATTTAATTGGGAAGGACTGTAAAACCATTTTTTAGTAAGCATTTTGTCGACCTCGGTTTTGTGCTTTTTCTGGCTTTTAAAATAGGTTTGGATCTGTTCTGAGAATATTTCCTGATAAAAAATGAGATCGGGAGCTTGAATTGTCGTGTCGGACCCAAAATCGCTGAACACATTTTTATCGACCTTTATATACCACTCTTGGTTTTTGAATTTGGCTATATAATGGGAATTATTATAACCCATAATATCAATTCTTTTCTCCGTTTTATTGAGCGTCTCAAGGAAATTTTCAATTCGCCCTAGCTGGTCTTTGGAAAGTAAAACTTTCCAGTCTGCAACTTTTTCAGCCCCTTCAAACAGGTTGTTCCTACTAATACCAAAATAGCCTTCTTTTTCTTTAAGTATTTTAAAATCTGCGAATAAATTATAGCTTATATCTACGTCCTTGGGATCCTGAATAAATCCTTCGAAATAGATTTCAAAACTGTCGAAAGCTTGCCCATTAATTTGTTGAGAATCAGTTTGGGCTAGAATTTCAGCGGAGGAAAGGATCCATATTAAAAAAAACAGCTTTTTTAAATTTTTCATTGAGGTTAAGGTTTGGTTTTGCTGCTTCAGTTACAAAAAATGGTGCCATGTTGTTAGAGTCCTATTTTCCCATTAAATATTCTTCAAAATTTCATCCAATCCTTCTAGGGTTGATTTCATTCCTTCTTCCATTCCCATTTTAATAACCATTTCCAAATCCTCTAAAGAATCAAAGGAAATGAGGGTGGCAACTATAGTATTTTTCCCTTGTTTCTTAAAGTTTACATGCCATTTCGCTTGAGGAAATTCTGGGTTAATGTTTCCTTCTGAATCACTAAATCCATCCAGGGCCGTATAAAATTCCATTGCCTGAATTTTTAAATAATCTGTTCTTCCCCAATACTCCGTGCCATCAGGATCCACCATGGCATAAATCCAATATCCGTCTTCACTAAAATCCATTGATTTTGTTTTGGCCACCAAAGGTTTTGGAGCAAACCATTGTTCCAAATATTCCTTTTGAGTGTAACATTTCCAGACTAGTTCACGGTCAAAATTGAAACCTCTTATAATGTTTAAATTCTTGTTTTCCTTGTCGACTTTAAATTCAAAATTCATTTTTGTTTGTGTTTAGACGTTAATTGTTTTTTTAATAATCTTAAAATTTTATCGTTCTCTGGAGTTTCAATGGAATAAGTCCTTCCTACTTTGCATATCAAACCATTTTTGGCGCCCCATTCAATGGGTCTTCCTAATTGTTTATCGGTTAGCATAGAACTTCCCTTTTCAGGTGGGTAGGACAAAACCTTCCGAAGGCTATCCTCAATAAAATTCATTTCAAATTTTGCCCCATCAGCCTTGGCAATATTCACACCCTCTTCCAATAAGCCCCTATATAGTTCTTGCATTTTTTTATCTTTAAAAACCTCTGCTGTTTTTCCACTTAGACAAAGAATGGCTCCCAAGGCAGAACTTTCACAAAGCTTTTTCCAACTTAAACTTTTAAAATCTTCAACTAGGTGAATTGTCGTTTTCGAGTTCTTAAAAAGAGATTGAGATTCTAGAGCCAATGGACTAGGAGCCAGACTAATTATTGGAGGATGGTATGATTGATAATAACCATCTTCGGCAAGTTGACAAGGACAGTCGATATTGGTTTCCAAAATTTGAGATTCTTTGCTAAAGGCTAAAAATGGTGTTTTTAAATTCAGGCCATTTCTAATAACTACTATTTTGGTTTGAGGTTGAATTAAATCGACTAAGGATTCCATGGCAGCAGAAAAATGATGTTCCTTGATGCTTACTATTAACCAATCTAAGGCCTGCTGAAATTGTTTTGTTTGACTTAAAACTATTGGGATTTCAGTTTTTAAACCTCCACGTTTGTGGCGGATATAAGACTTTGGACTTCGATTAAAATAATAAGGCTCATTATTGGGGTTTTCAGATTGAAGTTCTGCTGCAATTAGGCTGCCAATGGCACCAATTCCAAACAATCCAATATGTTGCTTTTTACTCACCATTCCTCCTACACCCCTTTGTATTAATGTAATTTATTTTATCCTTTTAACCATTTTTAAATGAGGAATACCATCTTCATCAAAATATTCTCCTTCTCGTTTATAGGAATTGTTGAGATAGAAATTAACGGCAGAATCTCGTGCATGACAATACATAATTAAAAAGCCTTTCTTTTTGGCCTGAGATTCACAAAATGCCATCATTTGAGAACCAATGTTTTTCCTTCTTAAATGGTCGGAAACCACTACTCTTTGCATTTTTAAGAAAGCGCCTTGAGGAACTAAAACCGCCGAAGCAATTATTTCCGAGGCTATCATTCCAATTATATGGATATGATTTTTTTCATCCTCTAATTCTTCTTCTGTGAAAAAAGAACCAAGAGGTTTCCTTAGGATATCTTCCCTTAATTTTACGGCCAAACTCCAATCTTCAGTACCGTGGTTTATTATTTTAAAACTGCTTTTCATTTGGGATGGATTGTAGCTTAGATTCTTATTCTGAGCTTATTAAAGAATCCAATTGACCTTTTAATAATTTTGATTCATCCACGATCATTTGGTAATTTTTTACTTTTTGATCGATTAAAGATTCGTAAATCATTAGTTTGTTTTGAAAAACCATAAGTTGACTTTCTTCTAAAATTTTCATTTCCAATAAGTCAGCATGTAGAGTGAGCCAATTCACCAATTCATTCATGAAAAAATCAATTTGAATTTCATTTTTTTTCTGGCATTCAATCGCTATACCTTCATAATAATCACTGAGTTGTTTTTGCAGACTAAGATTCTCAAATAGATTCATTTTTCCGGCAGACCTCATTGAATTATAAGTGGAAGTATTGGGGACATAATTCTCCACCAAAAACAGTTTTGGCAATTGTGAATTTATAGAATCTCTATTTTCTTTTAGGATAATACCAAAGAGTTTATTCACTTCCTTAAGGTAGTTTGCATTTATGGGAATCTGGTATTCTTCATAGGTTTTAATATCAGCGGAAAGGTCATTCACCAATGATTTCATTATTTGAACTGCCTCTTTATGCTCCTCCTTTGATTTTGCTTGTTCATTTACATAAAATGCAAAATAAACCCCTAAAATCACCGCAAGGAAGTTCATAAAATGATTGAGCCAATTGGAGCCTTTTTTCTTTTTTGCCATTTCACCTTTTTAGTATTCATGGCAAGGTAGCTTTTGTGAAAATGAATTCCCAATTGGAAATTTACCTGATTAGGTCAAGAGTTTGAGTTTTTTCTTCCTTATAATTCGGTCAACATTGCATGGCAACTAGACCATTGCCAGCTTATTTGATAGGGGTAATCCTCATATCGTGAAGAATCTTCATTGAATGTAAATCCACTTTCAAAGTTGAGTTTTGCAAGGGTCATTAGAGCTTTGGCTTCACTTGGTTTTTTTAAATAATGAAGACAGATGCTTTTATAATATTGTGCGTCGGAGAATTTTGGATAATCCTTTAATGCAGCATTAAAATGAGAATTGGCTATTTCATAGTTACCCAATTCATAATGGGAGATTCCTAAATAAAAGTAATCTAGGAAATGGACCCAAGCAGGTCCGCTTTTTTTGGTTTCAGAATTTATGGTTTGCTCTAGGATTGATTTTGCTTTTTCGAATTTATTCAGTTGCAAATAACAAAGTCCCTTATAAAACTCTAAAGAATGATCTTGTTCATAAATGAGTCCATACCTATCAATGGAAATGGTTAAATCCTGAAGGGCAGAGGTGTAATCTTTTGCAAAAATGCATTTTAAGAAAGCCAATCGGGAAAGCCAGCGTTGTGGATCTAGTTCTACAGCCTTACTATAAAATTCAATTGCTTGTGAG
>CAKZNE010000057.1 GCA_937129395.1 uncultured Cryomorphaceae bacterium
CGGTTCAAGTAGGACAAATAACAACGCTTGGCCCATTATTTAAAAACATAGCAATTTTAGGAGGAGGCGAAAGCGGAATCGGAGCGGCGCTTCTTGCCAAAAGAAAAGGCCATAAGGTTTTTGTTTCTGATGCCGGAGCGATAAAGGAAAACTATGCCCAAACACTTCAAGAGGAAGGAATTGAGTTTGAAGAAAAACAACATAGTGAAGCTCGAATTTTAGCTTCGGATGTGGTTGTAAAAAGTCCCGGAATCCCAGAAAAGGCAAGTTTAATTCAAAAAATTAGAAAACAAGGAATAGAAATAATTTCTGAAATTGAATGGGCGTACAGGTATTGTCCAGGGAAAATTATTGCCATTACAGGTAGTAATGGTAAAACTACCACTACGCTGTTAACCTATGAGATTCTCAAAAATGCAGGTCTCAAAGTTCATTTGGCAGGAAACATTGGAAAGAGCTTTGCCGCTTGTGTAAATGACGATCCTGAACAATATTATGTGGTGGAGGTTTCCAGTTTTCAGCTGGATGATATTAGCTCCTTCAAACCCAATATCGCGATACTGACGAATATTACCCCAGACCATTTGGATCGATACAATTATCAAATGGATCTATATGCGCAAAGCAAATTTTCAATTAGCAAATACCAGGACGAAAACGACTACTTCATTTATTGTAATGATGATGAAGAGATTTTAAAAGTTCTAGATCAACAAAATATTAAAAGTAAAACCATCCCTTTTAGCCTTAGTAAAAAAGAGGATTTCGGAGCGTGGTTAGACGATTCAAATCATATTCAAATAAAATTAAAAACAGAGGAAGCAATGAGCATTAACAAACTTGCATTACAGGGCAAACACAACACCTACAATAGTATGGCCGCTGGTCTTGCTAGTAAACTTTTAAGCATTCGCAAAGAAACAATCCGCGAAAGCTTGTCCAATTTCGATAATATAGAGCACCGTTTGGAGCCTGTTTTGCAGATTTTTGGAATTGAATTTATTAATGATAGCAAAGCCACAAATATCAATTCTGCTTGGTACGCTTTAGATAGCATGGCAAAACCAACCATTCTTATTCTTGGTGGTGTAGATAAAGGAAATGATTACAGTCAGCTTTTTGGCTTGGTAAAGGAAAAGGTGAAAGCTATAATCTGTTTGGGAAAGGACAATAGTAAAATCCATGCACAGCTTGAGGACAAATCTCCTTTTATGATCGATGCGGCAAATATGGAAGAGGCCGTGCGAATTGCATTCAAATTGGGTGAAAAAGGAGATACAGTTTTATTAAGTCCAGCCTGCGCAAGTTTCGATTTATTTGAAAACTATGAAGACAGAGGACGTCAATTTAAAAACGCTGTAAGAGGTCTATAATATTGAATTTATTAAGCTACATAAAAGGAGATAAAACCCTTTGGGTGATTGCTATTATATTGGCTCTATTTTCCATGATGCCCGTGTACAGCGCTAGCAGTAATATTGCTTTTATGTATGGAAGCAGCAGTACATTTAGTATGCTGGCCAAACATGCTATTCACCTCTGTTTGGGATTTATTTTAATGTATGCTGCTCACAATATTAGCTATAAGCACTACGGAGCAATATCGGTGATACTAATGCCCGTGGTTATTATATTATTGGCCTACACTCTACTAAACGGTCATGCGGTTGCCAATGCTTCCCGGTGGATTCGCATTCCGTTTTTAGGTTGGACTTTCCAAACCTCGGCCTTTGCCAGTGTTGTACTGATGATGTATATATCGCGTTATTTGGCAAAAACTGGAGCGGAAAAATTGAAAAGTTTCAAATCCACTTTTGTCCCTTTAATGCTGCCCATTTTTGCCGTATGTGGTTTAATTCTACCTTCTAATTTCAGCACTGCTGGTCTTGTTTTTAGCATTGCTATGATTGTTTTGTTTATTGGCGGTTACCCCATTAAAAACTTGCTCCTCATTTTGGGAGGAGGAATCGCAACTTTGGGCGTTTTCATTCTTCTTTCCATGGCCTTTCCTAAACAAATAACAAGTAGAGCAACAACTTGGGTTTCCAGAATACAGGATTTTGGTTCGGGCGATAAAACTGAAAATTATCAAGTTCATAAAGCGAAACTGGCTATTGCCGAAGGAAACTATTTTGGAAAAGGTCCGGGCAAAAGTGTTCAGAAAAACTTTCTGCCCCAATCCAATTCAGATTTTATTTACGCTGTAATTGTAGAGGAATTTGGGATTCTTGGTGGTGTAAGCCTAATCTTTTTTTATATTTTATTTCTGATTCGAATATTAGTGATTTCCACAAAAGCCCAAAGCAAATTTGGCACCCTGCTAGCCATAGGTGCGGGTTTGGGAATAATGTTTCAAGCCTTTGTAAATCTAGGAGTTGCCGTTAATTTACTTCCTGTAACAGGCCAAACCCTACCCCTAATTAGCGCCGGTGGTTCTTCTATTTGGATGACCTGTATTGCCATTGGAATTATACTTAGTGTAAGCCGAGGCAATGAAATTGACGACTTAGAAGAGAATCCCAAGACCAACGAAAACCTTCCTCAAACAGATTTAGCTCATGCCTAAAAAGTTCATGATAAGTGGTGGCGGTACAGGTGGACATATTTTTCCGGCTATTTCCATCGCAGATGAATTAAAAAAAAGATACCCCGATGCCGAATTCCTCTTTGTAGGGGCAAAGGATAAAATGGAAATGCAAAGAGTTCCACAGGCAGGATATGCCATTGAAGGAATCTGGATAAGCGGTATACAAAGAAAACTAAGCGCTTCAAATTTGGCCTTCCCTTTTAAGCTACTATCAAGTTTAAGTAAATGTTTTTCCCTTATCCAAAAATTTAAACCAGATGTGGTTATTGGAACCGGAGGTTTTGCTAGTGGACCTTTATTATATGCTGCATCCTTAAAAGGAATCCCAACATTAATACAGGAACAAAATTCCTATCCAGGAATCACCAATAAATTATTATCCAAAAGAGCAAATAGCATTTGTGTTGCTTATGCCAAAATGGATCGATTTTTCCCGAGTTCCAAAATTGTTTTTACCGGAAATCCGATTCGAGAAAACATTAAAAACATTTCAATTACAAAAGAAAAGGCGGTCAATGAATTTGGATTAAACCCGAATCGGGCCACTCTATTAATATTAGGAGGAAGTTTGGGAGCCCGAAAAATAAACCAACTTATTGGAGCCAATTTGGATTGGTTGCTTTCCTTAAACATCAATATTCTTTGGCAAACCGGGAAACTCTATATAAACGATTTGCTAGATCAATTTGATGCTAGACAAAATGACCAATTAAAAATCCAAGCCTTTTTAAAGGATATGGATAAGGCTTATTCCGCAGCGGATATGGTTATCAGTAGAGCTGGGGCAGGAACAATTTCAGAATTAAGTGTGGCTTCAAAAGCTACCCTCCTTATCCCTTCCCCAAATGTTGCAGAAGATCACCAAACAAAAAACGCCTTGGCTTTGGCCGATAATGATGCTGCCCTTGTATTTAAAGAAAAGCAAGCGGAGGAGGAATTTAAACAATTGATTGAAAAATTAATTCAGGAAAAAGAACAGGAAAAGCTTTCGGAGAATATTTTTAAAATGGCCAAACCCAATTCTTCAGAAACCATTGGTGATGAAGTTGTAAAACTGTTGAAGGATGCTTGATAAAGACAATATTTACCTTATTGGTATTGGCGGCATTGGCATGAGTGCTCTTGCCAGATATTTTGTGGGCATTGGAAAAAATGTTGCCGGTTACGATCGCGTTCGAACCCCAAACTGCGAAATGTTGGAAGGGGAAGGGATTGCCATTCATTATGAAGACAATTTAGATTTAGTAGATAAGGAGTTTCGCAAAAAAGGGGAGACAGTTGTAATTTATACACCAGCTATACCATCAGACCATAGCGAACTTAAATATTTTATTAAAAGAGAATTTACACTTTTAAAAAGAGCCAAAGTTCTTGGTGAAATAGCAAAAAACCACACCTGCCTAGCAGTGGCGGGAACCCATGGAAAAACCACAACCTCTTCCCTACTTGCTCATTTATTTAAAAATGCTGGCCAAAATATTACAGCCTTTTTAGGTGGAATGGCAGTGAATTACAATTCCAATTTCTTAAAAGGTGAAGGAAGTAATTTATTGGTAGCTGAAGCTGATGAATACGACAGAAGCTTTTTGCAATTAAATCCAGATGGGGCAATTATCACTTCCGTTGATGCAGATCATTTGGATATTTACGATGGAGAAGAGGATTTAAAACAAACCTTTCAAACTTTTGCAAATTCAATAATAAATCACCCCATTATTCAGTCGAATGTTGCCATAAATGGACTTAGTTATGGATTAACAGGGGAAGAAGATTTTTCCGCACTAAATATTCGAATTACGGATCACAGTTATGTTTTTGATTTAAAAACACCTCGAGGTTTAGTAGAAAATATTTCCAGCGGTTTACCGGGTAGGCATAATGTAGAAAATGCCATTGGGGCAGCTGCTTTAGCTTATCAATATGGATTATCTGATGAAGAGTTAAAATCCGGCATCTCAAGTTTTAAAGGTGTAAAACGAAGATTTGAATACCATATTAAAACCAATGATCTAGTTTATATTGATGACTATGCGCATCATCCATCAGAAATAACCGCCTTGGTAAATTCGATAAAAGAATTATACCCCGAAAAAAATATTTGCGGCATTTTTCAACCCCACCTTTTTAGTCGAACCAGAGATTTTGCGGATGACTTTATTCAAAGCTTAAGCTTACTAGATAGTTTGGTATTAATGGATATTTACCCAGCAAGGGAAAAGCCCATTCCTGGGATAAATTCCGAAATGCTTTTGGAAAAAATCACTTCCGAAGAAAAAAGACTTTTGCCCAAAAATGAAATATTAAGCTTCCTAAAAACTCGAAAAAACCAAATTGTATTGAGTATTGGTGCAGGAGATATTGACCAATTAGTAAATCCTATTAAAATGGCCTTGCTCAATGGATAAACTTAAAATTATACTTTCTTGGAGTTTTGGAGCCTTAGTTCTCCTAATCGTTTTGGCCTTTTCCACAACTGCTAGAAATTCCAGTTTTGTATCGTCGGAAAACATAAAAGTAGAAATCGAAGATGTTGACGGGCAATATTTTATCACCTCAGACGAGCTTAAAAAAGAGATGATTTATGAGCTTGATATTTTGGACAGTTTAAGCCTTGAAGAAATTAACATTAAGATGTTAGAAGAAAGCCTTGATAATCACCCGTCTATCAGAAAAGCGGAGGTATATTCGAAATTGGATGGTAGTTTAAGAGTCGCTGTATCCCAAAAGCAGCCAATAGCAAGGATACAAAGCTCAACAGCAGATTATTATATTGATGAAATTGGAGACAGTATGGCTTTATCCTCTAATTATTTTGCATCAGTTCCGTTAGTAAATGGATTAGTAAATGCCAAAACAAGAAAAAAACTTCATCAATTTTTGACATTAATCCAACAGGATCCTTCTTTTAAGGATTTTATTGGAGGAATAAAAATTTTAGCAACTGGCGAATGGCTGCTTTATCCAAAACACGGAGACCATAAGATCATCTTTGGGAAACCGACGGATAGCAAAAGGAAATTGAGAAAGCTAAAAATATTTTACCTCAACAAAGCTTCAACAAAGGCGGAGTTGGACGAAATAAAACTCTTAAACCTCAAATATGAGGGGCAAGTAATTTGTAGAAAACACTAAGGATATGAACTCCCAACAAATAGCAGTAGGGCTAGACATAGGAACCACAAAAATAGCGGCAATGATTGGCCGCTTAGATGGCTATGGAAAACTCGAGATCATAGGCATGGGGCAGGCAAAGTCTCTCGGGGTTCATAGAGGCGTGGTAACCAATATCACCCAAACCATAGAAAGCATAAAACAAGCCATCCAAGAAGCAGAACAACAATCCGGATTAGACATTAAAAGTGTTATCGTAGGCATTGCTGGTCAGCATATTAGAAGCTTACAACATAGCGATTATATTATCAGACAAAATTCCGATGATGTAATTGAAGATCAAGATATCGACAACCTTATTGAGAATGTTCACAATTTAGTGATGCTACCTGGTGAGGAAATAATCCATGTTTTACCCCAAGAATATAAGGTGGATGGGCAGGCAGAAATTATGGAACCACGTGGAATGTATGGCAGCCGTTTGGAAGCCAATTTCCATATTGTTGTTGGTCAGATTAGCTCCATAAAGAATATAGGTCGTTGCGTAAAAAGCAGTGATCTTAATGTGGCAGATATAACTTTAGAGCCATTAGCTTCCGCGGAAGCCGTTTTATCTCAGGAAGAAAAAGAGGCTGGGGTTGTATTAGTAGATATAGGAGGTGGAACCACAGATATTGCGATTTTTAAGGATGGCATTATTCGCCATACCGCTGTTATTCCTTTTGGAGGAAATGTAATTACCGAAGATATTAAGGAAGGCTGTTCTATCATAGAAAAGCAAGCCGAATTATTGAAGGTGAAATTTGGATCTGCATGGCCAGGAGAAAATAAGGAAAATGAGATTGTAAGCATTCCGGGATTAAGAGGTAGAGAACCCAAGGAAATTTCATTAAAGAATTTGTCCAAAATAATTCATGCCCGTGTGGTAGAGATTATTGAGCAAGTTTATTTGGAAATTAAAAATTACGGTTACGACGAAAACAAGAAAAGATTAATTGCTGGAATCGTCCTTACGGGAGGAGGAAGTCAATTGAAACATATAAAACAATTGGTGGAATTTGTAACCGGTATGGATACGCGTATTGGTTTTCCTAATGAACATTTAGCCAGCGGTAGTGACGAGGAATTTGCTTCTCCAATATATGCTACAACCGTAGGTTTGGTTTTAAAAGGATTGAACAAATCCAACAATGGTGAGATTTCGGTTATTGATCCAAATGAAGATCAAAATCCGCAAATCTTTAAAAAAGAAGAACAAGAAATAGAGCCCGAAGAAATAAAGGATGAGGTTTTAGAGGAAGAAGAGGAGGCGGAACAAATTGAAGAAGCACCAAACCTTGAACCAAAATCCAGGAAAGGATTCCTAGACAACTGGGCTGATAAATTTAGAAATTTCCTAAACGACGACTTATAACAATTAACCATGAGTGATTTGAATAATAACGATACGATCTCCTTTGATCTACCCAAAAACCAATCTTCGGTTATTAAGGTGATTGGAGTTGGTGGTGGTGGAAGCAATGCAGTAAATCACATGTTTGGGATGGGAATCCGTGGTGTGGACTTCGCTGTTTGCAATACCGATGCTCAGGCCCTTTCGAATAGTCCGGTGCCAAACAAAATTCAATTGGGAGTTACCCTAACGGAAGGATTAGGTGCAGGTGCCAATCCAGAGGTGGGTTGTGAATCTGCTCAAGAGAGTTTGGAGGAAATAAAACAACTTTTAGAGAAAAGCACCAAAATGGTTTTCATTACCGCAGGAATGGGTGGTGGAACTGGAACTGGTGCTGCCCCTGTAATTGCTGCTGCTGCAAAAGAAATGGGTATCCTTACTGTAGGAATTGTAACCATGCCCTTTCAGTTCGAAGGTAGCAATAGAAAACATCAAGCGGAACAGGGAATTGAAGCATTGCGTGGTAATGTAGATTCTTTAATTGTAATCAATAATAATAAGCTTCGCGAAGTTTACGGTAACCTAGGTTTTAAAGCAGGTTTTGCTAAAGCAGATGAAGTTTTAGCAACAGCCTCCAGAGGAATAGCGGAGGTAATTACACACCATTACACCACCAATATTGACCTTAGAGATGCCCGAACAGTATTAGCGGATAGCGGTACTGCAATTATGGGATCTTCAACTTCCTCTGGTGAAACACGAGCTATTGATGCCATCAGCAAAGCATTGGATTCTCCTTTATTAAACGACAATCATATTAAAGGCGCCAAAAATGTGTTGCTCTTAATTGTTTCGGGAAATGAGGAAATTACCATTGATGAAATTGGAGAAATCAACGATCATATTCAAGTGGAAGCTGGTGGAAGTGCCAATATTATTATGGGTATTGGTGAAGATGAAAGCTTGGGAAGTGATATTGCCGTAACCATCGTTGCTACAGGTTTTAATGCGGATCAACAAGTGCAAGTTTTGGGCAATAAACCTCAAAAGGTTGTACATACTCTCGAAGATGAACAAGCGATAAGCACATCAGTTTATAACAATCCTCCAAAAAGAGTTGATGATGATGCAGAGGAAGATTTAATTGCTAAGGAAATTGCTAAAGCAGAAGCAAGGGAAAAAGAAATAGAAGCGGCAAGGCATCCAGATCTTTTTGCCATGAATAGTGAAGAAGTTGAAGAAATTCAAGAAATAGAGGATATTACTCCAATTGATACCGTAGAAGAAATAATTGAGGCGGAAGAGGAGAAAAAGATTTTTACCCTTGAAGATGAAAAAGAGGAAGAAGAAATTCATTTCAATTTTACGGAAACTGAGGTAGAAACAAATCTTAATATTCAAGAAGAATTGGTTGAAGATCCTACAGAGTTTAAGCAGGAAGATTCACAAGATTCTTTAAGCCAACAAGAAGAAACGGTAGTGGAAGAACCTATCTTTTCTATTGGTGAAGAAGATTCCAATCCAGTTCACTTTCAGCTAGAGGAAGAAGAAATTACGATGGAGAATGATTTGGAAACTCCTAAAATGGAAACTCCAGAATCCAAGCCAATTAATGAAACGATTATTGACAAAGTAGAGCCCGTTAAAGCAGAAGAACCGGAGTTGGTTAAATATTCCTTGGAAGATTATTTGGATCTTGAACAAAAATTAAAATCAGCTAGTCCAACACAAAACAACAGCACAAACAAGCCTATTGAGGAGAAAAAAGCAGAAGTTAAACCTGTAGTTGAAGAAGATGAGGCTTTAAAATTTGTGGTTAGGGAAGTTAGTCCTGAACAGACCAAGGCAGAAAGCAAACCCTCCGAAAATGTTTCTCCTGTAAACGCGAGTATTAAGGAGAGCATGAGGCTTCAAGGTAGTGATAGAAGAGAAAAATTAAAATCTTTTAATCACCGTTTTCAAATGCACCAAAAATCTATTGACGATGCTGAAAATATTCCAGCTTACAAAAGAAACGGTGTAAACATTGAAGAGGGGGGATACAGCAAGGAATCTAAAATAGGCCGAATGTCTGTACAAAATGATGAAGACGGCACCAATTTAAAAAGCAACAATAGCTTTTTGCACGATAATGTAGATTGATCTTTTTATAGATTACAATACCCTTATAGGAAGGAGGTTCTTTGTTAGGTCAGAACCTCCTTTTTTTATGTTTTTAAATGATTTAATTCCCGGTCCAGAACCATTTTCTAATAATTAACTTTGCCTTTTAAAATATATACTAATGAGCTTAGCAAATAGCATAAACGATCATATTAAAGCGGCGATGAAAGCCAAAGACAAGATTCGTCTTGAATCTTTAAGAGCGATAAAATCTGCCTTTTTAATGGCTGGAACAGAAAAAGGCGCCACTGGCGAAATTTCGGAAGCCGATGAATTAAAAATCCTGGGAAGACTGCAAAAGCAACGAAAGGATTCTTTAGATATTTATACCGAACAAGGAAGAGCCGATTTAGCAGAGGACGAGCGTAAACAGCTGCAAATAATAGAGGAGTTTTTACCTAAGCAAATGTCCGCTGAGGACTTGAATTCCTATTTAGAAGCCCTGCTTCAAAAACTAGGAGCAACGGGGCCACAAGACCTTGGTAAGGTTATGGGGGCTGCCTCCAAAGAGCTAGCTGGGAAAGCAGATGGGAAGACAATCTCAGCTGCGGTAAGAGCTCTTTTAACAAAATAGCATTCAAAATAGAAAAAGCCGAAAGTTTTCCTTTCGGCTTTTTCTATTTCAATAGGTATAAAGTAAAGGCCTAATTTGGGAGGCCCCTTCTGTTCTCAAAATAAAACTCACATCCCCACCATCGGATTTCTGAAGATTCTGCAAATCGAAAGACATGGTTTTACTTTTTGGATTTGAGCAAGTATCATCATTTCCATGGTGTTCTAAAACCAAGACTTTGGTAGAACCGACAATGGTTTGTTGGCTTTCTTCAGACAATCTAAATAGGTGTTCCTTGCAATCTCCTAGATAATTGAAACTTATGTGTAAACAATCTCCTAGTACCTGAGCAAAATGCAGGTCTACATTATCATTATAAGTAGAAAGGCCAGAATTAGATTCATATTTACCAATTGATATACAGGAAATTTCTTGGATGCAACTTATTTTCACATTTTCAGAATTTCCGCAAGCATCTTCAAAAGAGTTTAGGCTTTTATAATCAAATTGAACTCGGGTTCCTATTTTTAATTCAAAACCAGCTGGTACTTCTAGCGGGTTTAAATATTTTCCAGATTCCAGCCGAATTAGCTTGTTGCAATTGGAAGCACCAATTTCCACAACAATTCCAGATTCGGGGTAAGTGCAATTACAAGCCCCTTGATTAAAACTTCTAATTCCGTATTTAAACTTCGCAATACAGGCATTGGCATAGGTATTCCCATCGCATCCACAAACAGGATCGTAAACTGCAGGACAGACCCATGAATCATCAATTAAATCTTGACTCGAACAGCTATCAGCACTTTCCTTTTTACAGGAAACTATTAAAAAATATCCCAACAGGAAAAGGATGGTGGTTTTAGGCATTTCTCCAACTTTCTAAATAGATGTAGAAAAAGAAGGAAACGTTGCTATCAAAAAAGGCCTAACTATAAAGTGCTATTATTTATCTGGAAGGTAGGATTCTATGAGGTCCGCTTTGGTTTCAAAAAAGGAATGGGCACGGTATTTATGTCTCTTCACAAAGTCTTCCAGATCATCTTGAATATCCTCATATTCATCTTCATCCAAATATTCATTTTGCAGGCCATCCGTCATTTTATCCATATTTTCTTCCAACTCCCCTTGAGTTTCTTCGATATATTCAAACATCTCATCATACAAATCCGTTTCTCCATCAAAGGAAGCGTAATTCTCAATTTCAATTTTAGATTCTTTTACAGCTTTTCTCATTTCGATAACTACATCGGGAAGGCTGTCCATATTTCCTCTGGAAACAATATTCAAATACAACCTCACTTGGGCGTCAATTCTAAAATAGGATAGGGTCATATCTCTGCTATACAAAGTAACCTCATCCAAGCTTTCGAATTGCTTTTCCAATTCTTCATCCTTTTGAATTACGAGCTCATTCTTTTTGGCAAAATACTCTTCGGCAGCTTCCATAATAAAACCAGCCTCCAGCATTTCCCCTTCCGCTTTTTCTACAGCCGCATAGTATATTTTTAAATCTTCATACGAATTATAGCGGTTTTTAATAAGACCATCGGCCACCCCAAAATTGCTTTCGAATGCGTGGATATACATTTCCAAACTGCGTATGTATTCCTTTCTCAAAACATTATCGCCCTTATAGGGTCCTAACCTTTCAATGGCTTGTTTACTGTCCTTTAATTGCTGAAGTACAACCGATCTAAACTTATCTACTTTTTTAGCATTATCACCACGAAGGGAAGCTTTTAAATACCTGAAATTTTTCTTCCTAATCTTTTTATTCTCCCCCTGAAATTTTTTGAAATAGGAAATTGGGTTCTTAAACTTTTGGGCCTCCATTTGGCAACCAAATCCAATAAAAATGGCAATTAAAAGGTATCTAATCATGAAATTGTATTTCCACAAATATAAGGGCTGTTTGTAACAAAAAAAAAGGCCTTTCCAAAATTTGAAAAGGCCCTTAAAAATATTTCAGCTTGAGCGATTACATCATTCCAGGCATTCCACCCATTCCAGGCGCTCCACCCATAGGTGCTCCACCATCTTCTTTTGGAATTTCAGTAATGGTAGCCTCAGTTGTAAGAAGCATTCCTGCAACAGAAGCTGCGTTTTCAAGAGCTACTCTTGTAACCTTTGTTGGATCAATAATTCCAGCGACTAGCATGTTTTCATACTTTTCAGTTTTGGCATTAAAACCAAAATCATCCTTGCCTTCTTTAATTTTTGAAACAATCACAGAACCTTCAAGCCCAGCGTTTTCAACGATTTGGCGCAATGGTTCCTCAATAGCACGAGCAATAATCGCCATACCGGTAGTTTCATCATTATTATCACCAACAAAATCTTCTAATTGTGCAGCAGAACGAACCAGGGCAACACCACCTCCGGGCACAATACCTTCTTCGATGGCAGCGCGAGTTGCAGCAAGAGCATCATCCACTCTATCCTTTTTCTCCTTCATTTCTATTTCCGAAGCAGCTCCAACATAAAGTACAGCAACGCCACCAGCTAATTTAGCAAGACGCTCTTGCAACTTTTCCTTATCATAATCTGAAGTTGTTGTGTCTATCTGAGCCTTAATTTGATTTACTCTAGCTTTAATAGCATCTCCGTCTCCAGCACCATTTACAATAATAGTGTTGTCTTTATCGATAGTTACTTTTTCACAAGTCCCCAACATTTCAAGGTCAGCATTTTCTAGCTTATATCCTCTTTCTTCAGAAATAACAGTTCCTCCAGTAAGAATGGCAATATCTTCTAACATTGCTTTTCTTCTATCTCCAAAACCAGGAGCTTTTACGGCAGCTACTTTTAAACTACCTCTAATTTTATTTACTACTAGTGTAGCCAAAGCTTCACCATCCAAATCTTCTGCAATAATTAATAAAGGCTTTCCGGATTGAGCAACTGGCTCCAAAACTGGAAGTAGTTCCTTCATATTGCTGATTTTTTTGTCGTAAATCAAAATATAAGGGCTTTCCATATCCGTAATCATCTTATCAGAATCTGTTACGAAATAGGGAGAAAGATATCCTCTGTCAAACTGCATCCCTTCTACAACATCTACATAAGTATCTGTTCCTTTGGATTCTTCAACGGTGATAACACCTTCTTTTTTCACCTTGTCCATTGCCTCAGCAATTAACTTCCCAACTGTAGTATCATTATTTGCAGATATCGTAGCTACCTGCTCAATTTTTTCAATACTATCTCCTACTTCCGTAGATTGAGATTTAAGATTCTCCACAATGCGCTCAACAGCTTTGTCAATTCCTCTTTTCAAATCCATTGGAGAAGCGCCAGCGGTAACATTCTTCATACCGTGATTGTAAATCGCCTGAGCCAATACAGTTGCCGTTGTAGTTCCATCTCCTGCAACATCTGCAGTTTTAGAGGCCACTTCTTTTACCATTTGGGCACCAAGATTTTCAACCTTGTCTTCCAATTCAATTTCTTTAGCAACAGATACACCATCCTTAGTTACGGTTGGTGAACCAAATGACTTTTCTATTACTACGTTTCTACCTTTTGGTCCTAAGGTAACTTTTACGGCATTTGCTAATTGATCCACCCCTCTCTTCAAGGCATCTCTAGCTTCTAAATTAAATTTTATCTCTTTAGCCATAGCTATTTAAAATTATTTGAATGTTTTTATGAATTGAATTATCCTAGGATGGCAAATATGTCAGACTCTCGCATCATTAGGTAGTCTTTACCTTCATGCTTAATTTCTGTTCCACCATATTTTCCATAAAGAACGGTGTCCCCAACTTTAACAGTCATTGGTTCATCCGTTTTACCATTACCAACAGCCACAACAATTCCTTCTTGTGGTTTCTCCTGCGCCGTATCGGGAATATAAATTCCAGAAGCAGTTTTAGTCTCAGCAGGCTTAGCCTCTACAAGGACTCTATCTGCCAATGGTCTGATGTTCATTTCAGCCATAATAATGATTATTTTTTAGTTAGTGTTAGATTAAATTTCGATGTCTCTGCAATGTCATAAAGTATGCCAACGGAATGCAAGCACAATTAAAATGACAGGCTGACATTTTAGAAATGACAAGACACAAAAAAGCTCTGTAAAAATTACAGAGCTTTCAATATTTTTAAAGGATATTAAATCCCTAATTATTTTCGTCAGTTGCAGGTTCTTGGTTAAGCCCATCAGGAGTTCCAACTGGTACCGCTGGAGCATTTGGATTTGCTGCGGGTAAAGAAGGGCCTGCATCAATTTGATCTTGAATTTGAGACTCTTGTTCTGCTGGATTTACTGCCACAGGTTTATTGGTAACATTTGCAAAAAGCACCAAAACAACAAGACCTATTGCCAATACCCAAGTTCCTTTATCTAAGAAGTCTGTCGTTTTTTTAACTCCACCAAAAAGTTGAGTTCCACCTCCTCCAAAAGTTGAGCTTAAGCCACCACCCTTTGGGTTTTGTACTAGTACAATTAGTATCAATAAAATACATACTACAATAATCAATGTACTCACTAAAATTTCCATGCTTCTTTTTATTTACTATTCTTCAGCTTCTTGATTTCCTGAATTCGGTCGGCAAAGAAACTACTTTTTTCGGGATATTTCAACTTCAATATTTGATAGGCCTTCATTGCTTTGTCAAAATGCCCTTGTGAAATATAAACCTTAGCCAATGTTTCCGTAACCAAAGCCCCAGTTTCCGCTGCTGGCTTAACATATGCCTCCTCTTTTTTCGGGACAGGCACATTTCTGTTTTTCTTTAATTCTGGAAGCTTATTTACAAATGAATCGAATAAGTCTATTTTATCTTTCAGTTTGGATGAATCTGGCTTTACCTCCCCATCCTTTTTGTCCTGAGAATTTGGCAATCTTTTAAACCAATCGTAGAAACTATGGGTTTCATCCTCCTCAATTTCTTTGTATTCTGAATCTTCCTTTTCCGAATTTATATCATCTATTACAAAAACAAAATCTTGGGGCTCAATGGCTTCATCCGATTTTGCATTATTCTCAAGGTCTACGATATTCCGTTCCCTTGTAGTATCCGGTATTTTCGCAGAACTTTGTAGGAACTCCTTTTCCTGCTTTTCCTGCCTTTCCTCCCTTTTTTCCTTTTCGGCCGCCGTCTGTTGGGACGCAATATTTTGCGTCCCAATTGGGATTTCTTCTGGAATAATTACCGGCTCTTGGGCTTCTACTATTTTTTCTGTTTCTTTTGGCTCCTCCCCTGCTTCTTGCGGTTGGGACGCAATATTCTGGGACGTAAAATCTTGCGTCCCTATACGGTTTTCAATCGCAGATATGGTTGGATTGGAATTAACCCCTGGTTTAGACGATTTAATTTTTTCCAATTGCTCCCGGATCGCCTTTACCCTATCGTTAACTTCCGTTTCCCCCGATTTTTTTTGTTCAAATGATGCCTGTAATTTTCGGCTGCTTTCTAAAATTTCTTTAATTTTTTCGGCTGCCGTCCGTTGGGACGCAGAATCTTGCGTCCCTATTGGCGTTTCCGATTGCGACGCAAAATCTTGCGGCCCTATTGGCGTTTTCGGTTCGGACGCAAAATCTTGCGTCCCTATTGGCGTTTCCGGTTCGGACGCAAAATCCTGCGTCGCTTCTACGGGAATTTCCGCTTGGGACGCAAAATCTTGCGGCCCTATTGGCGCTTCCGGTTCGGACGCAAAATCTTGCGTCCCTATTTCGGTTTGGGTTTCCTTTTGGGGTTTTTCCTGATTTATTGGCTTGGGTTTTTGCGGCTCCACCACCGCGGCGGCTGGTTCCCCTGGCGTGGATTTTTCGAAAAAATCAAATAAAATGGATCTGTCTTCTGTGATGATCGATGCTCTCCCTAATTGTTGATTAAAAAGGTGCTCTCCAGAATTTTTCAACCTATAAGCATAGGCAAACTGAATGGCTTGGCTGTATGGATATTCGTGTGCCATTCGCTTCAATTCTGAAGCTTCAACATCATGAATTTGTTTAGGATCCTTAATTAATTCTGAAAACTGCTTTGCATTCACTTACCAATCCCCTATCGCGGCGTTTAATATATTCTCAGCCAATTCAGCTGTTATTTGATCTATCAGGTCCGATTCTACATCGGATAAATTTTCGCTTGAGTCAAAATCTGCAAATCTTGAAAAGCTTTTCTCAAAATCCTTTTTGGGATCTGTTGTATTGGTAAAGATAACATTTACCCTTACAGTTAATCTGTTTTGTGCCACCGCTCCCAAATCACTTGCTTGGGCATTTATCGGTTGAACATTATAATCTGTAATTGCTCCTTCAAATTGCATGTCTCCATTCCTAGATTTTAACTCTAAACTCGTTTGACGAACAAAAATATCCTTTAAGGCCTCTGTAAATTTTTGACTTAATTCTGGCTGAACCAAATTGGAATTATTCGGAAAAAAATCAACCGAAACAGTTTTTGCAGCTCCTGTATCTCCTCCTGTAAAGCTATATCCTCCAGTGCAAGCTGATAAAATTAAAAAGGCAAATGCAACGATTAAATTTTTCACTTAAAGATTGTATTGTTTAATTTTTCTATACAAGGTCCGTTCCGAAATACCCAGTTCCCTAGCGGCATCCTTTCGTTTTCCTTCATTCCTATCCAAAGCTTTATTTATCAACTCCAGTTCTTTGTCTTGTAGCGATAAATTTTCCTCTTCTACAGTTTCATGTTCAGTGTCAAAAGTATCGTTATGGATTTCAGTATTTCCATCTTTATAAATAGGCAACTGATATGGTCTAGAATTTTCTTTTCTGCCTTGTTCCTGATAAACTGAATCTGATTCCTCGTCTCCAAACACCTTATTTATTAAAGAACTATTATCCTCTTGAAAATCATCTGTATTTCCAGATTTCATCAATTCCATGGTCAGCTTCTTTACATCGTTAAGATCGTTTTTCATATCAAACAAAACCTTGTAAAGTATTTCCCTTTCATTGCTAAAATCGGAAGTCTCTTTTTGCCTTTCGTAAAGAGCTGGCAATTCACTTTTACCGATTTCTGGAAGATAATTCATCAAAATTTCCGGATCGATTTCCCTATTCTGTTCAACTACAGAAAGCTGTTCCGCCAAATTCCTTAATTGACGAATATTTCCTGGCCACCGGTAATTTATCAATAATTCTATTGCATCCGGACTTAATCTTAAAGGGGGTAAATGGTATTTATCCGAAAAATCGGAAACAAATTTCCTGAAAATCAAATGAATATCTTCCTTTCTTTCTCTTAGTGGCGGAATTTTTATTTCAACCGTATTTAGTCTGTAATAAAGGTCTTCTCTAAATTTTCCTTTTCGTATCGCTGTCAGTAATTCAACATTTGTCGCCGCTGTTAGGCGAACATTTGTTTTTTGGATTTTTGACGAGCCTACTTTAATAAATTCCCCTGTTTCCAAAACCCTTAATAATCGCACCTGCGTTGACAAAGGCAATTCTCCAACTTCATCTAAAAAAATCGTACCTCCATTCGCTTCTTCGAAATATCCTTTTCGTGTTCCTGTTGCTCCGGTAAATGCACCCTTTTCATGTCCAAACAACTCGCTATCAATTGTCCCCTCAGGGATTGCGCCACAATTAACGGCTATAAATGGATTGTGTTTTCTTGGTGATTGATTGTGGATAATTCTAGGGATAGCTTCTTTTCCCACCCCGCTTTCTCCGGTTATAAGTACGGAAATATCAGTGGACGCTACTTGCATGGCTTTGTTCAAAGCACGATCCAAGAGCATGGACCCCCCAATTATTCCAAACCTTTGTTTTGATTCTAATAATGAACTCACTTGATGTAATATTTTGTTTCAATGGGTTTGTCTTGGTGGATAAGATTCCCAGATGTTTTATTTGCAACCCAAGGCTTAAATGCGACCAGGGTAATGTATCTTGCTGTGGGTAAAGATCTTGGCAGCTTAAGTGATTTGTTTGTTCCCGTGGCAATTCCTTCCCAAACCAAATTACCTGCACCATCATAAGCCTTTACCTCAAAACCAGTTGATAGGTTTTGGATACAAGTGCCCCTTAGTGTATCGTAAATACAGAAACTAAACTCACCTTTCTCTTTAATATCATCACTTACAATATCAAAGGTTAGGTTATTGTCTACCCACTTATCCCCTATTTTCTCTTGGGAGAATCCCAAAAAGGATAGGTTTACAAAAACAAGAACCAGCCAAAATTTTAATTTCATTTTTGTTCTATTATTCCGCACGCTTACCTAATAAAGTTGCCGTTGTGCAGGTTTCAATTTTCACTTTTACAAAGTCTCCAGGTTTTTCATCCCCTTTTGGAAAAACAACTACAGTATTTTGTGGACTTCTTCCATACCATTCATCAGCAGATTTTTTGGATGTCCCTTCAATTAAAACCTCCTCAATTTTTCCAAGATGCTTTTTATTATTTTCCAAAGAATGCTTTTGTTGCATTTGAATAATATCGTTGAGTCTTCTTTTTTTCACTTCCAATGGAATGTCATCCTCCATTTTTCTTTCGGCATAAGTATTCGGCCTTTCAGAATAATAGAACATATATCCAAAATCATATTTTACCCTTTCCATTAAACTCAAAGTTTCTTGGTGATCCTCTTCTGTTTCCGTTGGGAATCCAGTTATCATATCATGAGAAATACCGCAATCAGGGATAATGGTTTTAATTCGGTCTATTAAATCAAAATATTCTTTTCGGTTATGCCCGCGGTTCATTAATTTTAAAACTCGGCTGCTGCCTGATTGAACTGGTAAATGAATATAATTACAAATATTATCGTGTTTGGCAATGGAACGTAAAACATCGTCGCCCATATCTTGTGGATTAGAAGTAGAAAAACGTATTCTCATACCTGGAACTTCCTTGGCTACCATTTCCAATAATTGAGCAAAATCTACTGAGCTAGCCTTTGCAGCGTCACTGGCTTTTTCAAAATCCTTTTTTAAGCCTCCACCATACCACAAATAAGAATCTACATTTTGACCTAATAAGGTTATTTCCTTAAAATTTTTGGCATTTAGGTCTTTGCATTCTTCCAAAATAGTTTGTGGGTTTCTGCTCCTTTCTCTACCTCTTGTGAAGGGTACTACACAAAAGCTACACATATTATCGCAACCTCTAGTTATGGAAACAAACGCGGAAACCCCATTACTTCCTAGACGAACAGGACTTACATCGGCATAAGTTTCTTCTTTCGAAAGAATAACATTTACGGCTTTTCTTCCTTCGTCCAATTCCTTAACCAGGTTTGGCAAATCTCTATAGGCATCTGGACCAACAACCATATCCACCAACTTTTCCTCATCCAGCAATTTATCCTTTAGACGTTCGGCCATACAACCCAAAACGCCAATTTTCATACTTGGCTTCGCTCTTTTAATTTTATTGAAGTTGGTGAGTCTCTTCCTTACCGTTTGTTCCGCTTTATCTCTAATACTGCAAGTATTGAGGAGAACAAGATCGGCTTCATCTACATTTTTTGTGGTTTCAAAACCGTCTTTGCTTAAGATGGAGGCAACAATTTCACTATCCGAAAAGTTCATTTGGCATCCGTAGCTTTCAACATAAAGTTTGCGTTTTGCTTTATCAATACCGTCGCCATTTTGATCTTGAGTAAGGGTAACCGTTCCATTATGTTGGTTTGGATTTTTACTCTTTATATCTGTAGTGGATTCCACCATTTTTATAATCTAATTTTTATGCTTTGACAAAACTAACTAATTTGTTCTTTGAGAAATCTCAATTGCAGACAAAAAGTCAGACTTTTGCTTTTTTTAGAGACAGAAAAAAATTATCAAACCGATCGATTGATAAAAATTTAAAGTGATTTGATTTTCAATTTATGATTAAGTAGCCCTTTGTAGAGAAGGGTGGAACTTTCCAAAACCTCCTTGGAATAGGCTTCCTTAATTTCTTTTTGATTTGAAAATGAATCAATCCCTTCATAGACGTAATCAATGCCTATACCATCCATTATTTCATTTAGGATTTTATTTGGGAAATCGCAATAATCAGAATATTCAACCAAATACAAATTTTCATCCTTTACAAAAGACATTAAATAATGGTAATAGTTATTCCAAACCATCAACCAATAATCCAAGCCGTTTTTATCACCTTGGATTTCGGTGGAGCCCTCAAATGAAAAAGTTTTTTGACCTAATCCAAACTCATGATGCCCCAGCCAATTCATATATTCCAAAACAAAGGGATCTTCCTTTTGGGATTGCAAATACCTTCGATGTTGACTTAAAAGAGAATAGGCGTGTGATAAAGGATCTCTAAACATAAAGATCACCTTAAAATGTGGATTCAGTTTCCGCAAGGAAGCATAGCGCAACAATAGATTGTTGTTTTTGGCCAAATAAATTTCATCCTGCGATTTCAAAATAAAACTCTGATATAAAAGATATTGATCCAAAACCGCTTTCGGAATTTCATGTTGAACCAGACTATCCTTTGAAATAAAAGAATCTTCCAGCTCTACTTTAAAAAAATACTCTTCCAAAGCTTCCGCAGAATTTAGTCCAACTTGAATACCATCGCCATGAGCCCTTTCTTTTTTTGTTCCTTCTTTAGGGGAATAAAATTTTCTCCAAAGATTGGGGGCCATCAACAACGGCATATTTGAATAATCCAAGGATTTGAATTTGGAAACCTTATTAAAACTAAGCATAAACGAGGTGGTTCCAGCTCTTGCCAATCCACTTACCAGAACAAAATTCTCTTTGGGGTTTTCAAGATTGCCAAATTTTTTCTTTTCGTAGTTAAAAAGCCTTTTTCCCAATTGATAATTATCCAAAATCAAGCGATGGAATAGTTTGGAAATGGTAGAATAGGATAGTTTTTCTTTCTTTTTTAATGGAATAAATGGAATTAAACTTCCAATAGATAAACTGAGAATAAATTGCCAAGATTCCAATTCCAAATCAGAAAAAGGAATTTTATAAATGACGGTATAAAGGCCAACCGGAAGAGCAGCCAATAATAGAATAAGTAAAATCCACAGAAAGAAAATCCCTAATGCAGCCAAAAGTTTGGCAAGATTCTTTTCCACCTCTTTCACTTTAGAATCGTCCTCCTCAGGCATTAAAAGGCTGTTCAGTATTTTCACACTTGCCTCAGCCAATCTAAAAAAAGGGTGGTAGTATTTTGTCAAGGACCATAAAAGCAAAAAGCCCGAAAATAACCCCGCAGTTAAGAAGGGAAAATTCATTTCTTTTTAAATATATTTTTAATCCTCGCCCAAAGCAAATATCCAATACTAAAAACGACTAGGGCCAAAATAAGAACTACCAAAATCAAAGTTCCAGTTCCTAAACCTGGACCAACATATAATAAAGTCATCACTTTTTAATTTTCGATTACATTATTCAATCCGAAATAGAAAAACAAATTAGAATTTCATTTAACAGAAACATTATTTATCTGACCTGTCCCAAGACCGTTTGCAATATTAAAAAATATAGCCCTTCCAAGTTCATAGTTCATCAATTCTAGTCGTTTGGCGAGTCATAATTTTCCGAAGATTTGCTTTTAGCTATATAATAAGGTGTACAAAAACCACCAATTAAATTTATTATCAATTTATTATTGAGGGTCTAACTGACTGAAAAACATATTATTAATTTAAAAAACCACTTAAAAGTTTGATCTTAAATCTCAAGTCCCTTGTGATTTTCAAAAACTATTGATTTATTTTGGCGCTTCTAAGGTGAACCACAATTCTTATTTACGATGCCCAAAAATTTAGTTATAGTCGAGTCCCCAGCCAAAGCGAAAACTATAGAAAAGTTCCTTGGCAAGGACTATCAAGTAGAATCGAGTTATGGACATATCCGTGATTTGATTTCTAAGGATATGGGTGTAGATGTGGAAAATAATTTCAAGCCCAATTATGCCATTCCAAAAGAGAAAAAGGATGTTGTAAATAAGCTAAAAAAATTGACTAAGGCAGCAGATACAATCTGGCTAGCATCGGATGAGGATCGTGAAGGAGAGGCTATTGCATGGCATTTGGCGGAAGCGCTAAAGCTAGATCCACTTACCACCAATAGAATTGTATTTCACGAAATCACCAAAACTGCAATTGAGTCTGCCATCCAAAACCCTAGAAGAATAAATCAGGATTTGGTTAATGCTCAACAGGCAAGAAGAATATTAGATCGCTTGGTTGGATTTGAACTGTCCCCCGTTTTATGGAAAAAAGTACAAAGAGGTCTTTCCGCAGGTAGAGTTCAATCCGTTTCTGTTCGACTTACCGTAGAGCGGGAAAAAGAAATTATGAGTTTTCAGTCCAACACCTATTACAGGGTGGTAGGAGAGTTTGCAACCTCTGATGGCAAAACGATTAAAGCGGAATTAAGCAAAAGGTTTGATAAACTTGAAGAAGCCCAAAGCTTTTTAAAGAATTGTCAAAATCATGATTTTAAAATCAATGATGTAGAAACAAAACCTGCGAAAAAGTCCCCTGCTGCTCCTTTTACAACATCTACATTGCAACAAGAAGCATCAAGAAAATTAGGTTTTTCAGTTTCCCAAACAATGTCAGTTGCCCAAAGGTTATATGAATCAGGACATATAACTTATATGAGAACCGATTCTGTGAATCTTTCGGATTTGGCCTTAAATCTTTCCAAAGAAGAAATTGAAAGAAACTACGGACCTGAATATTCAAAAACAAGAAAATACAATACTAAAAATAAAGGAGCGCAAGAAGCTCACGAAGCAATCCGCCCTACCTATTTAGACAAGCATAGTGCCGGATTGGATTATCAGCAACAAAGACTTTACGATCTAATT
>CAKZNE010000058.1 GCA_937129395.1 uncultured Cryomorphaceae bacterium
TGGCATGGTGGTGTTTAGGTTCGTCTGGAATAATTCCATCATCCTGAGGTGTTAAAATCTGAGCACTAGAAATGCTCGGCATAATAATACCACCTAAAAGTACAATTGCAAATAGTATCCTTTTCATAAACAGATCTTTTAGTTTATATCAATTGTTATGTTACTAACCCTTCTGATTTTTATTCCACCAGGAGCTTTGGCTTGAATTTTACGAATTGTAAGTGTAGAACCCGGCTTTAAACGACCAATTTTACTTTTAATACCGCTGTTTAATTTATTACCTCGTACCTTTTCTGGTGGAAATCCAGGAATAGTAATTTCAAAACCTGTAACGGTCAGTGGTAATTCAAAAGCAAAGTCACGGAAAACCGCCTCAACTTTAATTCCTTTTACCGCATTTGGTGATAAGATGGCATCAGTTTTTTGATAAACATTGCCCTCTGCTTGAGGAAGACCCTTAATCCTAAACTCTTTACTTCCATAAGGAACGATTTTCGTGGATCCGTCCTCTTGTGTTTCTTCTACTCCAACACTTACGGTAACAGTTTTACCTTTTATATTGTCTACACTAGCGAAGTAATTACCAGGGGAGCCAGCTACACCACCACCGCTAACTCTGATTTTATTTGGGTCAGCTCCAGGAACCGCTATTTCCACAGGGTTTTTAACACCTCTATAAAACACGTTCATTTTAGTTGGTGATATTACAACTGAAGGAGGCGCTACAGTGAAGGTCTGCTGAGGAATTGTATATTCAATTGGATTATCTTCACCCAGTTGCTTAATTTTAATTACTCCTCCCCATTCTTGTGGGCCAGCATTGGTAGCTTTAAATGTTACAATTCCACGTCCATTAACAATAGATTCAGGTGCTAATTCCTGGTCCTCAATTGTAATAGTTGGAACTTGAAGACTATCGTAGGCGGCTAGGAAAACTTCTGCTCTATATTCCCCTCCTTGAGTAACATAATTTGAATTAGCAACAACAACTGCCTCAACCTTGTTAAATTTAACAACACCTATATCAATATTCTTTTCTAACTGAGTTAGAACGTCGGTTTCAACGTTTCTAATTTTAGCCTGATAATCTGTTAAAAACGGTAAAATGGCACCTAAGGGGAAATGGTCAAAAGTGGAATGTTCCCAATCTATAGGTGCTAGGCCGTCCTCGGATTTCGTGTCATCAGTATTAAAAGTAGATTCAATGGTAGATACAAGATTGGCATTGTCTGCAGCAATCTTAGCCATTGAGCTTCGAAATGCCTCAATTTTAACTTTTAGCTTAGTGGCATTTTTTTCGTTTAGAAGATAATTCGCTGGCTTAGATTTTTGATCCAAAGCTGCCGCCAAATCCGAGCCTTTTTTTGCATCGTCTTTGTACCCTCCGCTTACCATGATTAGCTCATGTTTCAAATCTGCTAGGTATACATTAAGATCATCAGATTGCTTTTTCACGTCTAAAGCCATCTTATTCCATTTACCAGCTTTTGCCTCATTCTCCTGTGCAGCACGAGCGAAATTGGCATAAATTTTCTGGTTCTTCTGGTTAATGGTTTGTGCAGAATCGTCCAAGCTCTGATTTAACTTTGTAAGTGAATCGAGAATATCCTTAGAAATATTCAGGGCCAAAAGGGCTGTCAACACCAAATACATCATGTTGATCATCTTCTGTCTAGGGGATAAATTTCCACCGGCCATATTAGCTTATTCTTTTAGAGTTAATGATTAATTGGAACAATCTAATTAGTTCTTATTGATGTTCATTGCTGAAAGCATTCCACCGTAAACGGAGTTTAATTGAGCCATATTGCTCGCTAAACTTGATACCTCTCCAGCTAATTTTTCTGAATTTTCAACAGAAGAATTTAATTTCTCCATAATGTTATTCTGTACTTCCATGTGGTTAGCAGAGCTTTCCAATTGTACAGCATACAATGCGTTTAAAGATTCCATGTTTTTGGAAGCCAAAGTTAATTGCTCACCATACTCACTTGTAGCAGCGGCAGCATCAACTGTTTCATTTAATTTGTTAGCAGCTTCTCCGAAGTTCCTCAATCCTGTGCCTAAGCTTTCGATTAATTCTCCGTCGATTTTAGCATCTTCTAACATTCTATCCAATTCTTGAGTTGGATTCAATTTGTTTCCACTTCTCATCAAAGCTTCATCTGGATCTTCCATTCCCGCTAATTCTGGGTAAACAAGTGACCAATCGTATTCTTCATGTGGTTTCTCAAAAGCAGAGAATAAAAAGATCACAGCTTCTGTTGTTAAACCAATTACAAGCATTGGATCCGCTCCAGGAAGGTGAAGGATTTTAAACATCGCTCCAAGAATTACAATTGCTGCTCCAATACCATAGAGCTTAGCCATAAAATTTTTAAATTTCTTACCGTTTACATCAATTAACGCCATTGTTTATTAGATTTAAAGTTAGTGTTTAATAGTCTTTTAAGTCCCTACCCATGAAGCTTTGTACGGTTCTAAACCCTACATAGGCCTTGGCAGTATCTTGGTATTCGTAATCTCGTGTGCTTACTTGCATATAGTAAGAAATGTCTTTCCAGCTTCCACCTCTTACAACTTTGCGTTTTAAAGTTTCATCATCATCATCAAATGCATTGTATTCGTTGTTTGGGCTAATATCACTTACATAGTAATAGGATGCTGCATCATAGGCTGTGCTTGTCCATTCTGCAACATTACCTCCCATATTGTAAAGGTTGAAACCGTTAGGACTGTACTCCGTTACTTTCAATG
>CAKZNE010000059.1 GCA_937129395.1 uncultured Cryomorphaceae bacterium
AAAGGCTTCTTCAATGCAATCGATACAGGTGGTTGCTGAATGGGAGCAAACAAAATAAAAGGAACGGTTTAGGAGTGGAGGAAGAATTGAAACGAAAAGTAAGAATTGCAGCAGGTGGGTGGCAATCCATGAACCGTTTAAAAAGTTTATTAAATCCATTTAGCGGCTTCATTCTTTTCTTTCAATATGTCTCTCATCGGGTTTTAAGATGGTCAATTAGTGCCTTGGCTTTACCCGTAATTTTTGTCCTTAATGTTTTCCTTTTTCTTGAAGGTGGGGATGTTTACACCTATTTACTTGTTGCTGAAATTGCCTTTTATTCCCTAGCATTATTAGGTTGGACGCTGGAAAACAGACAAATACGTATTAAAATCCTTTTCATTCCTTATTATTTTTTAATTATGAATTACGCCGTGTTTGCTGGCTTTTTCCGCTGGATGAAAGGGTCCCAAAAATCAACTTGGGAGAGGGCTAAAAGAGCAGGTAAAAATTAGTCAATCCCCCTTATATTATCGTTTAGCGGTATGGTCAGTGGGGTAGTTTCATTATCTTTGTGGCAGTAAATAATGCACAACTCCTCAATAGCATGATAATTAAAAAAAATTATAGTCTTTTCGCGGCCATCCTTGGTCTAGCACTTTTAGGTTCTTGCGATAAAGACAAGCCCTTAGATAGTACAACTGAAATTAACAGTTCTGAAAATTTCACTTATTCTACTACACAAGAAATTTCAGTAAACATTAATTTAAAAGATCATACGGGAAAAGCTTTGCCTGGACAGCGTGTGAATTTTTTCTCTCCTGATTTGAAAAAACAAATCGCTTCTGGTGTTTCTGATGCCTCTGGAGATTTTAATTCCATTATCAGAATTCCAACTTATATGTCGGAAGTAAGGGTAAAGGTTAATTATTTAGGTTTTGAAAATGATAAATTGGTTGCTGTCAACGGTAATTCTCTTTCTGTAAACTTCGGAGGAAATGTTTCAGGAAAAAGAAATAAAACACAAGGAGTTCAAGCATTAACACCAGCAGGAGGAAATTGGTATTATATGGGAACTTACAATTCTCAAGGGGTACCAGATTATCTTGAAGTTCCTGGTGATGTCTTTGACGCTAATTATATTACTGATGTAAGTAATGCACTACCTGAAAATTTGAATATCCCAATCAACAAAAGCCCCTTCCTTGCCCCTTCAAATGCTTATGATGTTCATATTTTGGACTCTGGAGATGTTTGGGTAACCTATTTAGGAGAGGGTGCTGGTCAATTAAATACCTTTGGCTATTATGTTTACAATACTGTATCACCGCCTACAGTCGCTGCTGATATTGATTCCATTTATACGATTTTACCCAATGCTTCAAATGCTGGTGGTTCTGGTGGTGGGCTTAATCCTGGTGATAAAGTATACCTCGGTAAATTTATTGGTGGACAAAGCATCGGTTGGGTTTTAATGGCTCATGGATGGAACCCCGGTACTCAAGAAATTAAAGCATCGAACCCTAGTCAAACCAAGTTTTATTCTACTTACTCTTTTAATCCAGAGGGTTCTGCTGCATTAAGGCAACATAATGTTCAATTACTGGACGCTGGTCGTGAATTGGTAATTGTAGGTTTTGAGGATGTAAGAAGAGATTACAGTTCTGATAATGATTTTAATGATTTATTACTTTCGATTAGAGTAAGCCCATATTCATCTTTGGATATTTCAAGTCTTCCAACGGCAGACTATTGTGCCGACGATGATGATGGTGACGGAGTAAATAACTGTGATGAGGATTATAGATTTGATGCGGATCGTGCTTATGACAATCATTACACTGGTACTTTAGGGTTTGAAGATCTATGGCCAGGAAAAGGTGATTATGACTTTAATGACCTTGTAGTTGAGTACAATACCAATCAAGTTACCAATGCAGATAATGATGTAAAGGATATTAAAACAACATTCACTGTAAAAGCTTTAGGTGGTTTCTTGCACCATGGTTTCGGTGTTGAAATTGACGGTTTAACTCCTGGACAAGTTTCCTCAACTAGCGGTACTCAAAGCACTCAAAGTTTAGTTACTTTTGATGCTAAAGGTTTAGAATCTGGTCAAACAAATGCGGTTCTTATTGTTTATGATGATGTTTTTGATCATGTTCAAGGAGTTCCTGGTGAGGCGTTTATCAATACAGTACCAGGTGGTACTCAAGTTGCTGATGAAGTTTTCCAAGTAGATTTAACTTTAACTACAGCCATTGATCCAAGTACAATTGGCCTTCCTCCTTACGATCCATTTATGTTTACCAATGGAAACAGAGGAATAGAAATTCACATGGCAGATGAAGATCCTACAGATTTAGTTACTAGCTCGGCGTTTGGTACAGCTTCAGATGATAGTGATCCAGGTTCTGGAAGGTATTATAGAACAAGTAACAACCAACCTTGGGTAATTCATATCGATGGTAGCTTTTCCTACCCTAAAGAATACGCTCCAATTGAAAGTGCTTATTTAAACTTTGCAGCTTGGGCCAGTAGTAACGGTTCTTCTTTTTCAGATTGGTATTTAGAATTGCCAGGATATAGAAACGCTAGCAATATCTACTAGTAGTAGACTTATATACTATTTTAAAGCCTCGTTTATTCGAGGCTTTTTTTTGTTTGCAACAAGCTGTCTCTTGGCGCAAGAAAAATTGCCCTTAAATGATATGAATGGCTTTAGGCAACAAGCTGGAAATTGGAAAATAGTTGGCAAAGTTAGTGTGGATAGAAATATTGATGTTCACGATGACTTGGAAAAACCAGATGCTTCTCGAAAAAAAAGAAAGCGAAAAAAGAGAAATAAGGTAGTAGAACATTCCAAACCTGTAACTGTGGAAAACGGTACGGGAATACTGTTCAA
>CAKZNE010000060.1 GCA_937129395.1 uncultured Cryomorphaceae bacterium
CATCCTTCCTGTATATACACATTCTACATCTCCACCAACATTATCAATACTTCCATACATATTATCTCTTGCTCCACTATACGATTGTTGGGAATAACCAAGTGCCAACCTCGTTTTTAAAGCGGACTTCAAAGCTTCTTCAGATTTATTTTCGGTGGTGGAATAATAAGAGTTTCTAAATTTTCCTTGTCCGATAAGACTTACAGCTTTATGACCAAATCCCGATTTAGTTTTTACTGTTAAAAGCATTTGATGTTTAATATTATGCACAGGAAGGAAACTCACTGAAAATCGAGCCGTATCACTAGGGAATAAAATGGCAGCAGTATCTGAAACGGAGAAAGCTTCATATCCGTAAATTTCAAATAAAACAATATCAGTTATTTCGATGGCGTAGCTACCGGTGTTAACAATTTCTAATTCCCTCACAACCGTACTATCCTCATAGCTAAAACCAAAATTAAGAGTATCTGGCAATTGAAGTGTTTGTGCACCTAGGCCCAAAAAAGCAAGGTTTAAACAAAAAGATAAAAGAAATTTCATGGGAATATGGCTTGAAAATTTGAACGGCAAAATTACAAAAAGCTTAATGGCGAAAAGAGAATTTCTTTATTTATTATAAATGATACCCATACTTAAAAATGGATCGGCAGAATTGGCAATAAATTGATTTTGATTTGATCCTAGGGTGGCTTTCCAAATGGAATTCATATTTAAAATATACATTTCATCATTTACATCATCAAACAACAATTGATCTGCAGCAAATGAAAAAAGCAGTTGAGGAGTTTGGAATGTGTTTGCTGGAAAGGTGTAAATATTTTGATCTGTTGCCAAATAGAAAATTCCATTTGCCAATTCCAAGGCTTGAGGCAATTCATTATTTAAAGTATATTTTTCGGTAATTAAACCTGAAACACTATTATATTCGGCTACCACTGCATTGGAATTTTTCAAATAGATTAAATAATAAATCTCATCGTTTAGAGCCACAATTTCCATTGGTTCCGGCCCAATAAAAGTTCTTTGAATGGTGAAATTATTTGCCCTACGAAGTAGAAAAAGCTCATTTAATTGAGTCCCTTGTTTTTGGGCACTTACCAGTATACGGTCACCGCTAAAGGCCATTTTTTTCGGAAGGAAGTTATCCGCCAATGAAAATTCTAAAAATGATTGTCCATTAGAGTTAATCGAGAAAACCCTACCATCCTTTAACAGCAAATAACGTTCACCATTTATATGGTACAGGTTTTCAAATTGAAGGCTTGATGGATTAATATTTAAGTCAAATTTGACAGACAAATCTGAAAATTCAAATCCTTTAAGGGAACCTGTTGACTGGGGAAGACTTAATATCTGAGCATTTCTAGAATCTGCTATTATCTTTTTGAAGTTTTGGTTTGCAAGAGTAGTTTGAGATCGAAATCCCAGGCTATCTATTTTGTAAAGAATTGTATTGGGCCCTGTTCTACCGATAAAACAAATACCACGAATGGACTTTTCCAATCCTTTAATTCTAATTTCTTGAAAATCGCTTACCCCATTTTCACCATTAAATGCTTGAACTCTTATGGAATAGGTGCCCGATTCATAATATTTGTCATTTACATAAATTAGAAAGGTGTAATCGTTGCCCCTTTTTGAAAACAATTCCGAAGGAAGAGGATGTATTGAAGCTCCTTGTAAAATAGCCAATCTTACTGGCCCATTTACCTCTTTAATATTTACTTCAACAATAATTGTATCTCCAAATTCGTAACTTCCACTTTGGTTTACTTTTAGTTGTGAAATGCTTGGAAATATCTCATTCTCCTTTTCGCAAGAAACTGAAAAAAGGGAAATTGAAATAATTAAAAAAATATAGAACAGAATTGCTCTCATACACAATGCAAGTTAATAAATTTGGAAAGTGTTGGAATTAAGAATTCAATGGAGAACTAGGTAATGGAAAACGCTGACAAACAGCCTTATAAGGCGAATAATAGAGGGAAAAATGTAATCGCACTTGAGCAGGGAAAAATCCCACCTCAGGCTGTAGAATTTGAAGAAGCCGTTTTGGGAGCAATTTTAATAGACAATTCGGCGATCAATCAGGTAATTGATATTTTAAAACCTGAGTGTTTTTACAAAAATGAACATACTCTTATTTTTGAAACCGTTAAAGAACTTTTTGGAAACAGTGAGCCCGTAGATATATTAACCGTGGCGAATGACCTTCGCATGAAGGGGAAATTAAAAGATATTGGTGGGGAATATTATTTGGCCAATTTAAGTCAAAAAGTAAGCTCTTCCGCTCACTCCGAATTTCACGCTCGAATTATTGTTCAAAAACATATTCAAAGAGAAATGATTCGTGTAGCCGGTACCATTACAGAAATGGCTTATGATGAAACTACGGATGTTTTTAATCTTTTGGATATAGCCGAACAAGAGCTATTTGAAGTGGCGCATGGAAACGTTGCTAAAAACTACGAAACAGCACAGGACCTTGTAAAGGAAGCGATTGCCAAAATTGAGGAAATCTCCAAACAAGAAGGACTAAGTGGTGTTCCATCAGGTTTTACCAAAGTAGACCGTGTTACTGCTGGTTGGCAACCTTCTGATTTAATTATTTTGGCAGCTCGTCCGGGTATGGGTAAAACGGCCTTTGTATTATCCATGGCTAGAAATATGGCGATTGATCACAATAGACCGGTTGCGGTTTTCTCTCTGGAGATGGCTTCTGTGCAGTTAATTACAAGATTAATTTCTGGGGAAACTGGATTGTCATCCGAAAAATTAAGAAAAGGAACTTCAGACGATCACGAATGGCAACAACTATTAACCAAAGTAAAGGCATTAGAAAAAGCTCCCTTATATATTGATGATACTCCAGCCATTAGCATTTTTGACCTTAGAGCAAAATGTCGAAGGCTAGTTGCCCAAAGTAATATTCAACTCATTGTTATAGATTACTTGCAATTAATGACTGCAGGTGGTAAATCCAATGGAAATAGGGAACAAGAAATCAGTACTATTTCACGTTCCTTAAAAAGTATTGCGAAAGAATTAAAAGTACCCGTGATTGCTCTTTCCCAGTTAAGTAGAGCGGTAGAAACCAGAGGAGGAAATAAAAGGCCGCTTCTTTCGGATTTGAGAGAATCTGGTGCGATAGAACAGGATGCGGATATTGTATCCTTTATTTACAGACCAGAATATTACGACATCACTGAATGGGAGGATGGATCGCCAAGTGAAGGTCAGGCTGAGTTTATTATTGCCAAGCATCGAAATGGTGGATTGGAAAATGTGAAGTTACGTTTCCAAGGCTCCATGGCTAAATTCTCCGACCTTGAAGAAACCACAGATTTTGAGCCTCAAATACTCGAATCTAAAATGAATAATGACAGTTTTCTAGATGATGACAATTTCGACGACAGACCCTTTTAAAATTTTTCTTACTAGTATTTTATTGATTTTTTCCTTGGTCGGAAAGGCAGATTATCTGTTAATTCCCATGGATGAAGAATCCCAAACAAATCATTTAAAAGCCTACGGTATTGCCTTCCTTTCTTTGGAAAAAACTCAGGAAGTAGAATGGTTGTTAAATTATCGTGGTGGAAGTTTTTTGATGGCCTACACGGATATTTTCAAAGCTGAATGTCAAATTAGAAATGTAAGTTTCGAAGTGATATCAGACTCTAAGGCGGCTGCCATTCGCAAACAAATTAGTAGCCCTGCAGTAAATATGGAAGTGGTGAAATTGGAAAAGGTTCCTAAGATTGCGGTTTATTCACCAAAAAGCAAACTTCCCTGGGATGATGCTGTGACTTTGGTTTTAACCTATGCCGAAATCCCCTACGATTTAATATATGATACCGAAGTTTTGGCGGATGTTTTACCGCTTTATGATTGGTTGCACTTACATCATGAGGATTTCACCGGTCAGTATGGAAAATTTTATGCTTCATTTAGAAATGCTCCTTGGTATATTCAACAAAAAAAGGAGGCCGAAGATTTAGCCAAAGAATTAGGTTACGATAAAGTAAGTGACCAAAAACTAGCGGTGGCAAAAAAAATAAAGGAATTTACTGTTGGAGGTGGCTTTCTTTTCGCTATGTGCTCGGCAACGGATAGTTATGATATTTCATTGTCCGCAGCGGGTGTAGACATTTGTGAACCGATGTTCGATGGAGATCCTTCAGAACCTAATTATCAAAACAAATTAGATTATACAAAAACCCTTGCTTTCAAGGATTTTAAATTGGTGCAAAACCCTATGCAATATGAATTCTCCAATATTGATGTTACCCAAACGAGAAAGGTAAAAGCAGAAAGTGACTTTTTTACTCTTTTTGAATTTTCAGCGAAATGGGATGTAGTCCCTACGATGCTTTGTCAAAATCACACTCGAATTGTAAAAGGTTTTATGGGTCAGACCACGGCCTTTAAAAAACAATTAATTAAGTCGGATGTATTGATAATGGGTGAATTAAAAAGTGCTCGTGAGGCGAGATATATTCATGGGGAACTTGGAAAAGGGACTTGGACTTTTTATGGAGGACATGATCCAGAAGATTACCAACATCGAGTTGGGGATCCTAAAACTGAATTGGATTTATACCCAAACTCACCGGGTTATAGATTGATACTAAACAATATTCTTTTCCCAGCTGCCAAAAAGAAAAAGCAAAAAACATAATTCCAAAACGACCGAAGCCATTTTGGAATTAGTATTAATTAATTATGGAAAATTAAGTTTCTGAACTTTTGCATCCGGGGTTACAATGAAAATATCCTTCACCACTTTTGTTTCAATTACTGGTTTTACTTCCTTAATAATCTTTTTCTCTTTTGGTTTTTCTATCATCCTAATTTTTAAAACGTATTCAATTTGCACCATAGGCTCTAGAATCGATGCATTGAAAACAACATCATAATTCTTATTTAATTTTGGAGAATAAAAACTTGAAGTGCTTTTGGATTGACTTTCAACTTTAACCGCATTAAAACTTAATGAGTTTGAGCAATAGGCTTGATATTGTTGGTATTGTTCAATTGGATAATGAATATCAAAATTCTCAGCTACCATTCGGTTCATATTTGAAAAATCAGTGTTGAGTAAACTTTTATATCTGCCGATCTTTTTATTTAATTCGGTGGTAGCCTTTGCCATCATTTCCTGTTTTTTCACCTCCATATTATCCACAACATAATCGACTCTTACCAAGTCATATATTTCTTGTTCGGAACAAATGCCAACCAATAAGTTTATCAAGGATTGATTTTTAAATCGGAAATGTAGGTTTTTCTTTAGTTCAAATCCTTTTGGAATTTCATTATAGGTTTTTTTACTGAAGAGCTTTTTTTCAGTCACCACTTCATACATTGGAAGAAAGGAAATCATATCTGTAAAAATTTCTACGGGCTCGCCGCTAGCCTCCAAAGAAGCTGTTATCGCATTTACCTTATCGGTGACTAATGCATTTACTTCGGATTGGGATTTTGCCGTTTGGGTTATGGTAAAGATTGCGAGATACGAGTCCGCTTTTAAATTGTATAAACCGCGAACTGAAAATTGAATGTCTTTGGGAGATTGAAAGGAGGCATCCAAATTGGAAGCGGGAATTTTAATTGTATTTCCCAAGGATCCATCAATTGGTATTCTTCCATAATTTTGGTTTCCACTAACTTGGGAAAAACTTGGGTAGCTAAATCCTAATGCTAATAAACTAAATACTATTTTTTTTAAATACATTTTTATTGTGTTTGAATTATTATCCAAAACAAATGAGAATAGATTTTTACCACTTGTAAAACACTGGTTTAATAATTGTATTATCTTTTACAATCGATTTACAAAGCCAATATTAATGTCTATTATACTTTTGAACCTATGAGTCTTTCACCAAAGGAAGGCTTCCCCTTATTAAAACAAAAGATAAGGGAGCAAGTGGAAAAATCATTATTAATAAGAAAGGAATTTAAGGATTGGTCTATACAAGACATTCAAGATTTTCAATCTGATCTGGAAGCTACCTGTAAAAGCTCTGTTAGTGAAAAATGGTTCTATCTGCATTTTAAAAAAGAGAATGACAAACTCCCAAGAGTGGATGTATTAAATCTCTTAGCAAACTATTGTGGATATAAAAACTGGGAGGTTTTTCTTTTTGAAAATGACTTACCTAGTCCGATCAAGAAGTCGAAAAAGAACACTCCACTATTATTGGCGATTGGAATATTCATTTTGGTTCTTACAATTCTTTTCAATTATGATTTTAAGAAGAAAAAAGTAATTATAATTTTTAAGGATGCCTACACCCAACGAGTACTTAAGGCAAATGAGCTTAAACTACAAGGAAGCCTTGAAAACAGCAATTGGCAAGACAGTGGGTTGGGAAGATCAATTGCCAACAATAAAATGGACAGCCTTATCATTTCTGGTCCTTACTATAAAGAAACTAGAATGTTAATGGAATCTTCAAATGATACACTTATTGTAAAATTACTTCCTGATGATTATGCTTTAATGTTGAATTACTTTTCTAGAGCCGATGTAAACAACATAGAGAAGCGGGAAAGACAATTAGACCAAGCCATTCATGAAGAGGCCAGAATATTTCAGGTTTATGAAGAATTTGAAGGTTTGGAATTGTTAAATAAAACAGAATTTATTGAACGACTAATATTACCCGTAAATTTTTTGAGAAACTTAGAAATTTTAGATATACAATATAAGGATGAACAGATATATAGACTGAGATTCCGTCAAAATCATCCTAGAAAATGAAGAAACTAATTCTAATTGGATTAATAACCTGGGTTTTGCCAAACAACACCTTTGCCCAAGCAAGTTATGGGGAAATTGAAAGTCGCTTTACCAAAAATAAACTGACTAAAAACGATAGTCTAGCCTTTAAAAAATCAGCTGAAGAAAAAGTAAAACAATTAATGGCCTATTCCAAATTATACTCAGCACCTGGAACTGGTAGCAAAACTAAAGACATTGTTGCTAAAAAGGCAGAGGCAATGTTCCGGACAAATACTCAAACTGGAAATGTTGAAGTCATTCAAATAGATTCTTTATTGATCAAATTATCCTCTCTTATTGACTCCTTGGATCTGGAACAACCTGTACCCTTAAAATGGATCCAAGTTGAGGGCAGTTTTGGTCGGTATGAAATGGAAAACAAGTCATTCCAATTCGATGTAATATTGATAAAAGCCGCTAAAAACTTTGGCCGTAATGATGAGGAAATTTGGCAAATATATTTTTGCAAGCCTCTTTTCAATTAACAGTCGAATATTTCCAATAAAAATCATGGATCTAGGTCAACAACAAAATGACCTATAGCTTATCATATTGAATAAGGATAGTTGGTTTTCGCTTCAAGGGAGGCTTTCCAAACTAACTACTTCCCCATACTAAGAATAAAGTCTTGCTTATAAAGCCCTAAAAAACTAGAAAAAACTCATTCATAGTGCAATACTGCATTGAACCTAAAAAGCCAATTTGGGATATAATTAAAAAAAAAGCCTCAACAATAAATTATTGTTGAGGCTTTGAAGATTGGCGACGACATACTCTCCCGGATATTACTCCAGTACCATCTGCGCTGGTGGGCTTAACTACTCTGTTCGAAATGGGAAAAGGTGATCCCCACCGCTATAGTCACCATAAATCTTTAGGATCTATTGATCCAATATTTTATAACATAGAGAGAAAATAAATACATTAAAGCCTTTCATTAGAAAGCTAACGGGTAATTAGTACTACTCGGCTATGACATTACTGCCTTTACACCTGTAGCCTATCAACGTCCTCATCTCGAACGACCCTTAAAAGAAATCTCATCTTGGGGCGAGTTTCGCGCTTATATGCTTTCAGCGCTTATCTCTTCCCGACATAGCTACCCTGCGATGCAACTGGCGTCACAACAGGTACACTAGAGGTCAGTCCAACTCGGTCCTCTCGTACTAAAGTCAGCCCCCCTCAAATTTCTAACGCCCGCAATAGATAGAGACCGAACTGTCTCGCGACGTTCTGAACCCAGCTCGCGTGCCACTTTAATGGGCGAACAGCCCAACCCTTGGGACCT
>CAKZNE010000061.1 GCA_937129395.1 uncultured Cryomorphaceae bacterium
CATTAATCATTCAAAAATAGCCATTGGTATTACTGAAAAATACAAAGAGGAAAAATTCAGTTTAATCTGGATGTATGGAAGGGTGGGAACCCTTTATTTACTCAAAGATCAGTTGGACAGTGCCTTATATTTCTATCGAAAGGCATTGCCATTTGCAATTTTGCATGATGATTTATTGTTCATTTCATCCTCTTACAATAACCTAGGTATTGCCTTCTCTAAAATCAACATGGATTCTTCGCTTTATTATTTTAGCTATTCTAAGGAGATACTTTATTTAGGTAGTCGTTCTGATAGCGCATTGATGACTAGTATTAATGATAACCTTGCAGATTTTTATTTCGAGAATGAAGAATACGGTTTAGCCGAACCTCTTTATAAATGGAATTTAGACTTTTTAAAACATTACCCCTCCTATCATAAAAGGGCTCAAGAAGCAGGGATTCAGTTGGCCTATATTAAATTAAAAAAAGGAGCCTATACAGAACTGCAATTATTGCTTGAGGACTTAAAGGCAAATCTGAACAGTAAGAATTATTCCCAAAAACGGCGAATTTCAAAAATTGAAGCCGAATTGAGTTCAAATTTGGGTAACAAAGAAATGGAGCTATTTTGCTTAAATGAGGAAATAAAAGCCCTTGAACTTTTACAAGAGGAAACGGACAAAAGGCAAAAGATGGTCTCTTTAAAATTAAATGAATACAGTTTAAAAAAGATCCAACGACAATTGGAATTGGAAAAATTGGAAACGAACACCCAAAAAAGTTTATTGGAATTATCAGAGCAGAAATCAATAAACCGTTTGACGTGGATTTGGACCTCCGTACTATCCTCCATTTTCTTGATAATAATTTTATTTCTCAACCAAAGGAAAAAAATTGAGGTTAGAAAAAGGCAACAGGAAAAGCTAGATAATGAACTCGCCTTGAAAAAAAGGGATCTTGAAGATTTTGCTTTGGAGATTGTTCAAAAACAAGATTGGACGGACAAATTATCCGAGCGTCTTTTGGAAATAAAAAATCTTGACAAGGAGGAAGTTTCTATGGCGGTAAAAAGTTTATTTGCTGAAGTTAAAGGAACTCAAATTGCCGAGAAACAGAAAAAAGTATTTCAAAAAAACATTGATGAAGTAAATCATTCCTTTTTTGAAAAACTCAATTTACAGTTTGGAAACCTCACCAAAACCGAACGGGAACTTGCCGGACTTTTAAGGATGGAACTCTCCAATAAAGAAATCGCCAAGCTGCGAAATATGGAAGTTGCTTCGGTGAAAAGAAGCAGAAGCAGACTGCGTAAAAAATTAAATATCAGTCCTGAAACGGACATTTACACCTTCCTAAAATCAATTTAACGGTCTTTCTTTCAGCAAATTAAGAGTTTCGTCACCCTTTTGTCACCCCAATAAAATTGCATCGCTCTGAGCTAAAATTATCTTTGTCTCAGAAATGCTCTTTGAAGCAAGTAGTTTAATCGTCTCAAAACGGCCCGTTTAATTTTTAAACAGTAAGAAACCGACCTTATTTTTGATTTTAAAACGGGCCGTTTTATTTTAATTTGAAACCATATCGACCACCTAGACAACAACTTTCTACACAATCAAAACACTGCATCCCAAATTTATGGGACCTGCAGGAGAATTCTTGTGGTGGACGATAATCCCATTAATCTTGCAGTCGCGCGAGGTTTTCTTAAAAATTTAGGCTACGAAGTTGAAACTGCAACCGATGGCATTGAAGCAGTAAACCTCTTCGATATTAATAAATATGACTGTATCCTGATGGATATCCATATGCCAAAAATGTCTGGTTTAGAGGCAAGCTTGGCCATTCGCGAAATTGAAGAAAAAGCAAATTCGTTTTCACTTCCAATAGTGGCTTTTACAGCCGATGTGTTTATTGAAGATGAATGCTTGCAAGCTTCCAAAATCCAAAAAAAGATTTTGAAACCCTTAAGAAATGAAGAACTGAAATCTCTTTTAGAGAACCTTTTCGCGGCCTAATCAATCTCATTCTTTCTCTAGAAATAGAAACTGTCTATTTTGTAGAATTGATGTTTCTTTGCATAAAATTTTTGTTGTGTTAGAGTTTTTCCAAGGAATTTTAGGGGATACCATTTCCATTTTCACAATTATGAACCCTCTTTCTGCTGGGGTTATCATGCTTACACTAATTGACGAGGATACGAGTAAAAAGGAGTTTGCTTCAATTGCTTTTAAAAACAGTAGAGCTGTTTTCATAGCTATGTTATTACTTTTTTTAGGAGGAACCTATATTTTCAGTTTTTTCGGAATTCAACCCGATGGGCTTCGAATTTTTGGTGGTATTATTTTACTATTGATGGCTTTTAACATGGTTCAAGGTCATGGTAAAAAAGTAAACCACCGCGCTCAAGATCAAGTGGCAGCAAAAGAAAGAGACGATATTAGCACCGTCCCTTTAGCCATTCCAATTATAGTAGGCCCAGGTTTGGCCACTACCTTAATCACCCTTAGTTTGGGTTCCAAAACATGGCTTGAATATCTTTCCGTTAGTTTGGCCATTTTTATTTGCTCCTATGCCAACTACCTAATTTTAAAAAGGATGCCCTTTATTAAAAAGAAATTAGGCACAAATGGTCTTAAAGTATTCAATAGGCTTATGGGACTGATTGTAGGCTCCCTTGCCTCCCAAATGTTTATTTCAGGAGTGGTGGGTCTTTATAAAGCTTATATGAGCTAGGATGAATATTATTTTTCTAATTATAGGAATTTTACTCGGATTCGCTCTTGCTTGGTTTATAGCCAAAGGCAAATTTCAAAAGCAGACCAGAGATGATTCGGAAAAAGATTTTTTAAATGACCTACAAACCCAGTTGGCAATTTCTGAAACCAAAAATGAAAACTTAAGGACTGAAGCCGAAAAAATCAATAAGGAAATTGCCCTTTCCCGTGAAGAAAACCAGATTCTTCAAAACCAATTAACCCGATCTGAAACTGAATATCAAAATATTCAAAAACGACTGGAAGAACAAAAAACAGAAGTACAAAAGCTCAATGAAAAATTTGCTTTAGAATTTAAAAACTTGGCAAATGAAATATTTGAGGAGAAGAGTAAAAAATTTACGGACCAGAACAAAACCAATATTGGGGAATTATTGAATCCTTTAAAGGAAAGAATTGGCGAATTCCAGAAGAAAGTGGAGGATACTAATAAAGAAAGCCTCGAAAAAAACGCATCCTTGGTACAGCAAATCAAAACTCTTGCTGAACTCAACAAGCAAATTACCAAAGAAGCTGAAAACCTTACCAAAGCATTAAAAGGAGATTCCAAACAACAAGGAAATTGGGGTGAGGTGATTTTAGAGCGAATTCTCGAAAAATCGGGTTTGGAAAAAGGCCGTGAATACGAGACACAAGTTTCTGAGAAAAATGAAGAGGGTAAAATCTTTCGTCCCGATGTAGTGGTTCGCCTCCCAGATGCTAAAAACATAATAATCGATTCTAAGGTTTCCTTAACCGCCTACGAACGATACTCCAATCCTGACCTAGAGCTAGATAGCCTAGCCAACCTAAAATTGCATATCAATTCCATTCGGACGCACGTAAAAGGGCTTGGTGAAAAAAATTATCAGAATTTATATGGTATCGATGGCTTGGATTTTGTCCTGCTTTTTATTCCCTTAGAACCGGCCTTTACTCTAGCCGTTCAACATGATGCGGAGCTTTTTAATGATGCTTATTTAAAAAACATTGTCATTGTTAGTCCGAGTACATTAATTGCAACCTTAAGAACTATCTCTTCCATTTGGAAACAGGAAAATCAAAACAAAAACGCCCTTGAAATTGCAAAACAGGGAGGAGCGATGTATGATAAATTTGTTCTTTTTGTTAAGGATCTTCAGGATATAGGCAAACACTTAAATTCCGGTCTTGTTTCCTACCAAAAGTCAATGTCTAAACTTTCCGAAGGGAGGGGAAATTTGACTAAAAAAGCTGAGGACCTTAAAAAATTAGGCGCAAAAGCCAGTAAACAATTAGATCAAAAAATTGTTAATCTGACTGAGGAAAATAAGCCTGAGAATTGATTTTTAAAAAAAATTAAACCAAACAAGCCAACCTTTTTGCCATATGATCGTCTTATTATTGCACGCCAAGGGCATAATGTTTAAGGCTGCAAAAATTTCGTTGGTTTAATTTGCTCTCCCCCTATTTTAATAGGTTTAAGCATTATTCCAATATTTAAACATAAATGTGAAAAATTGATCCCTTATAAGTGAATTTTGTGTTGAACGTAAAGCCAAAATTTATCTTGGAATCTTACCCCCATCTAAGCAGTGGGGGTTTTTTGTTTTTAGACCTAAACCAAAAAATTAATGGTCGTATTGAAAGCAAATATTTTTAGCTTCTGTAAAAAAGTGCAAGGCCTCATATCCGCCTTCCCTTCCTACACCACTGGATTTCATTCCGCCAAATAAGGTTCTTAAATCTCTTACCAACCAGCAGTTAATCCAAACGATACCAGACTCCACAAGACCAGCAACCCGATGAGCTTTATTTAAATTTTCTGTCCACACTGTGCTGGCTAATCCATACTGGGTGCTGTTAGCCATCATTAAGACTTCTTCTTCAGTATCAAAAGGTGTTAAGGTAACAACAGGCCCAAAAATTTCTTCTTGGTTGGTTCTGCAATCGTATTTCAAACCTTCAATTACTGTTGGTTCTAGAAAATAGCCATTTGAATATTCCCCCTCCAATTCCACTTTATTCCCACCATGGATTATACTTCCGCCTTCTTCTTTAGCCAATTCAATATAGCCCATTACTTTTTCCAAATGATCTTTGGAAACCAAGGCTCCCATTCTACTGTCATTTTCTTCTGGTGGACCTACCTTCAAACCCTTTACTCTTTCTACAAAAGCAGTTTTAAATTTATCGTAAATACTTCTTTCTACAAATATTCTACTTCCACAAAGGCAAATCTGACCTTGATTTGCAAAAGAAGAAGTAACTGAAGTTTTTACAGCTTTATCAAAATCACAATCGGCAAAAATGATATTTGGGTTTTTCCCGCCTAATTCTAAGGATAACTTTTTAAATTTTGGTCCGGCAATTCGCGCAATATGCTCTCCGGTTTTTGTTCCTCCAGTAAAGGAAATGGCTTTTATTTTTGGATGGTCAATTATGGCTTGCCCGGCACCAGGCCCTAATCCATGAACGATATTTAATACTCCTGCCGGCATTCCTGCTTCAATGCAGATTTCGGATAAAAGGAAGGCCGTCATTGGTGTTACTTCTGATGGTTTTGCAACCACGCAATTCCCAGAAGCCAAAGCTGGCGCTATCTTCCACGAAAATAAATACAAAGGCAAGTTCCAGGGAGAAATACATCCAACTACTCCTATTGGCTGTCTAAGAGTATAGTTAAAACCACTCGTTCCCATATTGTAAAAAGGAGCTTCATCATGTAAAATGGCTGTGGCAAAAAAGGCAAAATTATCCCTTGCTCTTGGTATATCTACTGCTTTCGCTAATTTATAGGGTTTGCCATTATCCAGGCTTTCAGCATGTGCCAATTTCTCAAGATTTTCTTCAATAAGATCGGCCACTTTCAGCATTATTTTCGAACGTTCTTTGGCGGTTTTGGCACTCCATTCAGGAAATGCTTTTTCTGCCGCTTTGGTCGCCATTTCCACATCCTGAAATTCAGATTGCGGGATTTTGGAATAAACAGTTCCCCGCGAAGGATCGAAATTATCCAAATATTGACCGGAAGCAGGTTCAACTAATTCACCATTGATATAATTCAAAATTTTCTTCATGCTAAGACCTCTTTTTGTTCTTAAAGGTTTGGTGTCCTTCCTCCATCTACTGGAATATTTATCCCATTGATATAAGAAGCAGCGGGGCTTGCTAAAAAGGCAACAGCGTTTGCAACTTCTTGAGGTTTTGCAAATCTGGCCATTGGAATTTCCGAAGTCATTTCCGCACTTACCTCCTTTTCAGTTAAACCCATTTTTGTGGCTTTATTGCTAATAATGGATTTTAATCTCCCCGTTTCTGTTGCTCCTGGTAGAACATTGTTTACGGTGATATTAAAAGCACCCAATTCATTAGCTACGGTTTTGCTCCAGTTTCCTACAGCTCCACGAATGGTATTACTCACTCCAAGGTTTGGCAATGGTGCTTTTACAGAGGTGCTAATAATATTTATGATTCTTCCTTCACCTATTTCTTTCATTCCTTCTGCAACAGCTTGGGTCATTACTTGGTTGCATAATAAATGTCTTCTAAAAGCAGTAACATATTCATCCAAAGGTGCTAAATGCGCTTTTCCTGGGGGTGGCCCGCCAGTATTATTGACTAGAATATTTACAGGGCCGTTTTCCGCAAGAAAGCTTTCTACGGCTGTTTTTAATTGTTCCGGATTATCAAAATCCGCGCTAATATATTCATGATGCTGACCATTAGAATTATCCAAATCGCCAATCGCAATTCCCATTCCTGCACGAGGTTTTCCCTTACGATTGTAGGCAATTCCTGCTTGTGTTCCGATTTCTTGAAATGTTCCATCGCCTTTATTTTGAAACAATAAGTCGGCTTGCATATCATTCGCTAAGACCAAATCCGGATAACCATTTTTATCAAAATCAAGGTCATCTTCCATATCGACAGAAGAACCACCTGCCGAAGCATCACCACTAAACGTGATTGCTTCCGCTTCAATTGTATTTTCTACGATACCCGCCTGAACGATGGTATCCCAATAAACTTGCTTGTCTCCGCTGTCATACGTGTTGGAACCACAATCCCACTTTCCATCCAGGTTTTCGATGCATATTCTGGATCGAATTTTTAGATCACCACCACCAAAAACCGACGGAACTTCGGCTGTAACAACCAAAGATGTGGTCGTACATTTGGTGTCAAACTCTGTTGTAATCGTGGAGTAAAACGTCGAAACAAATACGCAGTTCTTTGCGGTTTCCTGACCGAAAGCTGAGATAGATAGGGCGAGTGTTAAAAACAGGGCGCATACTGATCTTGTCAAATGTCTCAATGCGATCCCCATACTCCTTGAGTCAACAGCATTGTTCAGCATTGGTCTCAGGTCAATCCCTGCCACTTCGCAACCCACCGAATGTCGGATTATCTAGGTTTGACCTAAATTGAATTGCCAAATTAGGGCACCCAGCAGATGCAAACTGAACCACATCACCATCAATTGCAGTATAGAGCAAAAGGCCTTGGCTTTGG
>CAKZNE010000062.1 GCA_937129395.1 uncultured Cryomorphaceae bacterium
ACTGAAAAGGTAGAAATCAATGCCATGGCAAATTGGTCTTTTAGGTATTATTCTTATCGATTTGAAAAGATTCCGAGTAGGGGGATTGACGAAATACAACTAGGGGCCAGATTTAATTTTTGGAAGAACAAAGGGGTCGTCCCCGCCATGGGTTTGCAGGTTAGAGCTTATAACAAACAATCTCGCAGGGCAAGTGTAGAAGATCAATACGGTGTAGAATTTAGATTGGCAACCGAAAGTAAAATCTTTAAGTCGCTAAATTTTAGTACCAATTGGATGTTTGATCCCTATTATTTTGAGGAAAGAGGGGATGCGGAATATCTTTTTAATTTGTCATTGCAAAATCAAGGACCATGGATTTGGTTTATTGAATTGTATGGTTATTTCCCCTCGCTTTCTGCCAATATGGGTACAGGAATTGCCTATTCATTTACAAAAGATTTTCAAATGGACTTTTCCTTCGGCTTTAATGAGGATATATATAGGCGATTCGCGGAAATTGGAATTTCTTGGAGAAACGATTGGAAAGACAAATCCAAAAGAAGGAAATTACCCAAATGAAATTTGTAGACCAGTCAAATTGAAAATATTTTACCCATTTTTAAGAATAAAAACTAAATTGGATATTAAATTTAGAGCATGATTAAAAAAATAAGCATTCTACTATTTCTTTTTCCAATAATTCTTTCCGCTCAGTATGGCGAGTCCATTCGTACAGCAAGACCTGGGCAGGCTATCGGAGCATTTACATTAGGTAAAAATGTATTTCAAATGCAAAATGGATACGGTTTTACCTATCTTAGAAATAACAATTTACCTACTGCAATCCACATGAATAAGAGATTTGGTCAGAACACGGTTTTAAGGTTAGGCTTAACAGAACATTTTGAAATTAGTGGAGTAGTCAATTGGTCTACCCAAACGGTCAAAATTGATGAGGCAAGATCTAGTATTGGAGGTATTAGCGGGACACAAATTGGAGCTCGTTATAATTTTACCACAAATGATGGGCTTTTACCCACTTTAGGTTTGCAGTATCGAGCATTGTTAAAATTGAAAAGTGCCGCATTTCAGACGAACAATATTGGTTCGAGGTTTATTCTTTCTACCGGAAATAAACTAAGCGATAATTGGAGTTTTACCACCAATTGGATTCTAACTTTTGATGGATTTCAAAATGACCCCGATGCAGCTTATGTTTTTAATACTTCCTATTCCATTTCTGATAAATGGTCCACTTTTTTTGAACTTTTTGGTTCTTTTAATCCAATGCTGGTAAATTTTGATACAGGACTGGGTTATTTAGTAAATAAGGATTTTAAATTGGATTTATCTGCGGGTTATTACGATTACGATTCTTCGCTGGACTATTTTGTCGACTTCGGATTGTCTTGGCGCTTTGACTGGAGGAAATAATTGGTTAATCCTCCTATTTTGAGAAAGATAATTCAGGTTTTTGTTCTATAATTTTTCTGCTCAGTAGATACAAAAACCCAGGATCCACTTTCTGTTTTTTTTTGATATTAAAACTTCTATTATCCCAAATCAATTTACCCTACTCAATGGATCCAATCGCAGAAATAAAAATCGACGAATCACTTGTCACTGAACTGGTTTTCAAACAGTTTCCTGAATTATCCCATTTAGAATTAAAATTCGTAGACGAAGGTTGGGATAATGTGAACTACAAGCTTGGTTCAGAATATTTGGTTCGCTTGCCGAGAAGGCAACTTGGCGCAGACCTCATAAAAAATGAAATAAAGTATTTAAAGGAAATTGCTCCGAAACTTTCCCTTCCAATTCCTTCTCCCTTATTTATTGGAAAACCAGAGTCCTTTTACAAATGGGACTGGACTGTTTTACCTTGGTTTGAAGGTGAATCTGCCGATATTGAAAAGCCAAACAAGGATCAAGCATTAAGGCTTGCTGAGTTTCTTAAAAATTTGCATCATCAAAAAATTATCGGACCCAAAAGTGCGAATCGGGGTGTTTCTTTATTGGAAAAGCAGGAGGCTCTAATTCCTAGAATGGAAAGATTGAAAAACAAAACCAATTATTTCAATTCTCATATTCAGACGCTTTGGAATCAGTCTTTAAAAATAGATTCTAACCATCATTCTAATTTACTACATGGCGATTTACATGCACGTAATATTGTCGTTAAAGATGGAATTATTCAGGCCATTATTGATTGGGGTGATATATGCTCGGGAGACCCAGCAACAGATTTGGCGAGTTTTTGGATGCTTTTTCCTGATAAAAAAATACGGGAGGAAGCGTTGGAATTTTACGGAGTTGATCGGGATTTAAAATCCAAGTCCATTGGTTGGGCAATATATTTTGCCACTGTTTTATTGGATACAGGGATGGAATCAAATGCTCGTCATGCGAAAATGGGGGAGCTTACTTTCCAAAATTTAATGTCGGAAAAATGAAAATCCACTTTTTGATTTTTTAACAAAACCTTAGAGGCTTATTCTTCTTCTTTAATTAATTTCCCCTAATGAATAAGGCATTAATTAGCGTATCCTTAATTTTCCTTTTACCCTTTATATCCATTTCTCAAATAATTGATTTTGGAGAATTTGAAAATGAATCAATTCAAAAAGAAGGATTCCAAAAGTTCAAAGAATTTATTGGAGACAGTAGAATTGTGATAATTGGAGAACAGGAGCATGGAATAGGCACACATTACCAAAACTTTAATTTTCTGAGTCAGTTTCTCCATGAGGAAATGGATTTTGATATTATTATCCAAGAATATTGTTTTTTTGAGTTTTATAAGGTTAATGACAGTCTAACCAAGGGCAAAAGCGCACAGAATTATAGAAGGGGAATGTATTGGCCACAAGGAATTGCCAAAGAATACAATGGTTTTTTTAATTATTTGGATCAAGAAGCAAATGGGGAAGATCCCATTCAAATGTTTGGCGCTGATCCTCGAATTTTTGCACGCGACAATTTCCAAAACTATCTTCAAAATGAATTTGAATCCAAAGCACTGCAATTAAATGATAAGGAGCAATTTTTCAGAATTCTTTCACAGCTACTTAAATTTGAATATTCTGATACCATTAGCACAATACAGGAAAAGGAGTTTTTTTTAAAATCTTGTGAATCCCTTAAAAATCAATATCATTTTAAAAAATATGCGGTCTTTCTGTGGAAGGAGAGGTTTATTGTAAATCTTATGGTATTCGCAAACAATGCGTGGGGGGGTGACGGCCTTAAAATGGACGATCCTGATCGTTTTTTTCAAAGGGAAAAAGGAATGGCGGATAATATAATATGGCTTGCTAAAAATCGGTTTCCAGATAAAAAAATACTCATTCATTTACACAACGGTCACATGGCCAAAAATACCCATCTCTTAAAAACATGCCTGGATTCTAGTCAAACTAAGGATTTACCGAATGTTGGAAGCTTGCTGAATAAGGAGTTCGGGGAGGATTGTTTGCATTTTGCAACAAGTTATTACCAAGGAACATTTTGTAAGTGGGATTATAAGGAAAAGAATATTCCGAGTCCAAACGCAAATAGCTTGGAGGCCACAATGCATGCTAAGGAAATTGAATATGGATTTATGGCTTTTGATTCCTCCATTAATAAACCTGAATTAATGTTCTATTGCGATTTTAATTTGTGGATGATACATACATCTCCCAAATTTCCAGTAAATCAACTATTTGATGGATTTATTTTTGTCGATGAAGCTAGATTGCCAACAAAAGAAAAATAGTAGGATCAGAATTATTAATTTTTTTAGTTTCTAAAAAGTTCGGCGATTATAGCATTTGCCAGAATAAATGGATCAAACCAATTCTCTTTTTAGTATTATTGTTTTAACCAAATAATAGAATTTAAATGACTAGAGAAGAACAGCTTGTATTTTGTAAAAAATGTATTAATCGTAAACTAGATCTTAAGCAAGGTTTAATTTGTGAGATCACTGGTGAAAAGGCCGATTTTGACCCAGAATGTGAAAATTTTTCAAGGGATGAAAGCGTTTCAGAAGTTTTGCGTTCTCCCGACGAGGAAATTTTAAGTTCTGAAGTCATTCAGTCACTTCCTCAAGAAAAAATAGATAAATTACTAGCAGAACAAAAATTGATTCCTGGCTTATTGGTAGGGGCGGTGGTAGGCTTAATTGGCGCAGTTTTATGGGCACTTATCACAGTTGCTACTGAATACCAAATTGGTTATATGGCAGTAGCTATTGGCGCTGGAGTAGGGTATTCCATCCGTTTCGTTGGTAAAGGAATTCAACCAATATTTGGAATTTGGGGAGCAGGAATTGCCTTACTCAGTGTATTTTTAGGAAATATTTTTGGAATTGTTGGGTTTTTTAGCGTTTCCGAAGAGGCCAGTTTTTTTGAATTACTCAGTACAATTGAGTTTTCTATTCTACTAGATATTATGGTTGAATCCTTTAGTCCAATTGATATTCTCTTTTATGGAATTGCCACCTATGAAGGCTATAAATTTTCATTTAGACAATTAAATAGTGAAAATATTAAGGATTTATAATAGACCTATTTATTTGTTGATTGGAATTTTTTCCTTTTTAACGTTTTTATCGTCAAACCACATTATCATTATTGAAAAAGAGATTTGCCGGAAGAAGTTTATTATTCCCAAAATTGAATTTACTGATTCAGTTGAAGGAATGACAATTGTTTATGACCAGTTAAAAATTAAAGACAAACAGGCCTTAATCATAAAAATTTTTCAAAGGGATGTATTTGAAAAGGAATCAAGGGATTGTTTTCTTGTTTTTCAGAATAATGGAAAAGTAAAATTGATTGAATCAAAATTTTCTTTAAGCCTAAAAAATCAAGTATTTAAGGTTAATTTAGTGAGGAGAAAGGACAGAATCTTGTACTGGAATACTTTAGACTCTTTGGTGGCAAATGATTTGATTTATTTAAACCAAAACGAGTTGGCTGATCATGATTCTATACCCACCCTGCAGAAGCCTAGCAATACGCAGCATAGATTTGAAACGAAAAGAGCTTGCGTAATTTTTATTCAAGGAAATAAAATCCTCAGTCAATGTCTTGAAGGTTTGTCGGCTTATCCAAACACCTCAAGAAAGGAAAAAGAGATTTTTCAATTTACCAATTTGTATTCAATATTTGAAAACTTATTTGAACAAGACCTTTAACCTTTGGCTGGAAGGCAGGAAGGTTGGAAAAATTGAATATAGGGTCAAAAAGGATTTGAATAATCGTCGACTTTCAATGAACTACCCAACCAATTTAACTCCCTAACGTTATTTTTAGAAACTTTAATCCTCTCAAATGAAAAAACTTATCCTCTTCCTAATTTTCTCGGGTATAATTCCCTTGTCTTGTGGCTGCCCTGACACCAAGGACTATTATTCAGTAATTCAAGAGTTTTCTGTAACGGAACTTAAGAACTTTACCAATTTCCATCAAGCACATGATATTGAAAATTTGGATACCCTATCTTTTGCGTTTAATGTTTCAAAAAGTGAAATAGTAGAAAATAGGATACCTAGTAACATTGGTTTTACTTCAACTGCCATAGCACTTCAACCTTGTCCAGAAGACCAATTATTAGGATGGACCAATAAGATTGACTCAGTGATCATTAGTTCCGATTCAAGTTTTCTGCAAATACCTTCTGGCAATAAGTTGAATAGTTATTTTTTAGGCTACAGTTGGAATTATGAGCAAGGAAATCCCACAATTTCCTTATCATCAGTAGATTATGCATTAAAGTATTTTAATGGCGATGTGGAGCCTATTTCATTTCCCGGTAATGAACGATTGAACTTAATTTTGAAAGAAAAGCCTTTGTCAAAATCCAGCCTAAAATTTTCATTTTCATTTTATTCTGCTGGCAAAATCTTACATCAAGTGGAAAGTTCAATGATTTCTTTTATTCCTTAATTAGCTTATAAGGCCTCGAATAGATAGAGGATACTCTTATTTTATGGTGGATTCGATTTTATTCTTTAATCTTGAATAGAAATTGAAAAATGAAGCTATCACTTTTTTTGTTGTTCTTGGTTTTTATTGGGATTCCATTGGAAAAGGATTCTTTTTTGCAAACAAATAGTGATACCGAAAAAGTTATTTCAGCCTGTCTACGAAATCTTGATTCTA
>CAKZNE010000063.1 GCA_937129395.1 uncultured Cryomorphaceae bacterium
TGGAAAATGGTAAAATTTAAGTTTTAATCAGTTTCTTAGATTGTAAAACGCCTTTGGAAGATCGAATGTTTAAAACGTACATTCCTTTTGAATAGGAGGAAATATCAATTTCGAAACGTAAATAGCCGGTTTCTGTTTTGATGTTTTCTTTTAATATTAACCTCCCATTAAGATCCACTAATTGTATAGAATAGTTTTCAGCAATTTCTGACCTAACCTCAACCGTTGTTAGCCTACTTGATGGATTGGGGTAAAGTTTAATTGAAAAGTCTAGTGGGGCCTCAAATCCTTTTGAATTTTCGATATTATTTTTAGTATCAGCCCATGTTTTAGCCAAGTATCCATTTTCTTGATCATTACAAAAATAATCCACATCCTGCGTACTGGCTTCTGGTTGAAGAGGGAAATTATAATGCCCTTTTTGACGAGCGCTAATATTCTCGCCTAAAGAACCTGATGGCGCTACATTTACCCCATTCACGCCTTCTAAAAATAAAAAGTAGCCTTTTTCTACTTTCAATTTTCCTATCACCTTAATTTCCTCTGCCCTAATAAATAAATTACTGCCCACCTTTTCTTTAATAAGCGGTGAGTTGTGGTTAATGATTTGACCTTCCAATTCAATAACACCAGGCAGAAAAGGTCTACCAGGTTGGGAATTCGTGAATTCAGCTCCATGATCGGTAAACGCATTTATCCTTGATATTGGACTATATAACAGTTCAGTAAACACTTGGGTATTGTTTACCTGTTCTCCATCCGATCCAATTTGATCAAAATAGACATCAACCATTATTTTCATTTTTACATGTTTAATAAGAGACTGGACATCAGGTGCCTCTGGGTGAATACTAGAGGAAGGAAAACCCCTAAAGGAAATATTCTCTTTCGCCAAATATTCTAAGGATGTTTTGCTTGTTAAACTGTAATAAATTTCTCCAGAGAGCTCTAATGGAACCCATTTGGTCAGGTAAACTTGTTTAATTTCATTATTAATATCGAATCGATGTGCCTCGTAAAGGTTTGAATAAGGGATTATTTCAAAGTCAAGTCCTGTCCTTTTCTTCTGGTCGATTTCAATTTCGTATTGGATGAATATTTTAGTTTTACTTTCATCAATATCCAATGCCGGATTAAATCGATAGCTTAGGGGATCTTTCAATTTGAAGTCAATGGATCTGTACTCTTTTTTTATATTATATAATTTTTGAATCGTTTTTTGACCATTGTTTTCAAATACTCTTTCTGAGCGACTGGGCACATGGAAATGTTGTCTGTCTTCTTTCCAATAAAACGAAGGAGTTTTCAATAATGCAAAAACCCCCATAGTTTCATTGTAAGCAGGATAATTGAAGGAATTAATATTTACGCCATTAGAACTATAACCCGATGGAGCTGTTCCAGGGACTAGCAAACTCGCCGACCTAGTTTCATGTTCAACGGCAATAGTTCCTTTATAAGTGGTCTCAGTTAGTGTAGCCACCGAAGGGCTTGGTTTCACCGGCTTAGTTGGGGCTTTACCTATAATTGCACCTGAAAGAAAATCTACACCTTGCCCCAAGACTTTCTTACCATCTTTTATTAAATTTTTTTCCAAATCGGCGTATTTGTACCTATGTAGAGTGGCCATTTCGTTAGCAACCTTTACATACGTAATAGTCGTGCTCGTTTTTATTTTTTGACCATCTGTAAAGGTAATAGCAGGACCATAAATCGGAGGGATATAACTAGGTAATATAAACTCCTTATCAGGTTTTGTTAAACCCATTTCACCACTCATTATAGATAAAAAAGCTGCGATATCTCCGTAGGGAAGGGCATCATTTAAACCGTTGGTTACCGCATCTTTAACTGCTCCAATAAATTTGTTGGTCAGATTGTTATTGAAGGCATTATAATCCTTTAAATCACTATTGTATTTAGTTAATTGGGATTGATAAGCCAATAAAAGATCATCCATCTCTCTATAAATACGAGTCCCTGGTTTATAGTCCTTTCCCTCCAAATCTGATAGATTTAGAAAATCTTCAGTTTTGTAATTGGCATCAGTTATGGCCTTTGGTATGGAGATCGATCTTGATAGAATATCCACATCCATACTCTCAATTGTTTTAAAAACTAATTCAAACTTTCCGCGACTCAAGCACGAACAAGGATCGTAGGCCATTTGAAACTCAGCAACAAACCATGTAGAAGTATTCGGTGGATGAAATCTCGGAGAAGTAATTTCCCGAATTCTTGTGGGTTGATCCAAAGTTTGATCTAAACCCGAAGCATGTCGAAGAACCCCTGATAAGTTTTCAGAGATTTTTGAATTTCCCAAATATCGCAAGGTCAATGTAATATCCTGAAAGCTTTGGTTTAAGTTATCAAACCAAACGTTGGCAAAAATCCTCATCATTCCTCGATAACGATTGTATAAAATAAAATAGGGAATATTTGCTGGTAAAGGCGAGGCCTGAATGCTATTATTGGCAAAATAAGTGTTATCTGAAGGATTTTCCAATAAATCGCCATTAGGATAATACCCCAAGTTCATCCATAAAAGCTCCCAACCATCCTCCCACTGGTAATCTCTGTGTTTGGGATCAGACGGTTGTTGTAAATAGGCAAAATCACCTCCCATTGCATCGTCAAATGGATTTACCATGTGATAAACTGAATTAAAATTACTTAAAGGATGGCTCCAAGACTGACTAAGGTCCACATCAATTGCTTTTGGCCATCGCCAATCAAAACCATTCAGAAAGGAATTATTCGTGTAGGGTCCATTATCAGGATACCATTGATTCATTAAACCCAAAAACTCATCATTTATAGGGGCGTCTGGATTTGTGCTTATGTTCTTAACGCACTGGGCGGATGAAGAAGAAATTATCAAATAAGCAGTTATAGTAAGTAGAGTAATATGTTTCATTTTAATAATTGTTAGTTTAGTTTAGTTTCCGTCCTCGAAGTTTAAAACTTTCACCTCTGAACTTATATTCCGCATTCACCTTCTTCGATTCAAAATCAACAGTCAAAAAGCCATTTGGTCTTGTAAACCCATTTCCAGTAAAATATCCCCGATTATTCACCTCAAAAAAACTAATGGCATCCGTCGAATCCCCTTCATTATGAAAATTTATGGCTACACTCACCCCCCAACCATCTGCAGCTGTAGCTCTGCTTCCATCATGTTGAAGCCTTCGTATTTTGAAGTCAAAAGAATCCTGTTCGTTTTCCAATAAAACTCGAAAAGTTCCATTCGTCAAAAGTTCATCCCAATACTTTATTAAATAAAAGGACTGGGAAACAGAATCTCTGCCAACATCCATGGGATAGCACTTTTGATCTATTGGATAATCTAGGACATGACTTATAGAAATTATTGCAGGTCGATTTTTAACTGTTGCAAAATCTCGTATTACATGGCTATCATGTAAAATTTCAGATCCTACATACCAAGTATGGGAAAAACCGTCTCCTTCAAATTCGGACCTAAACTGGGTTAATATTCCAGGAAAAACATTGGGATCCTCAACATATTCAATGTCACCATCATTATTTCTTACTCGCGCCTCAATCGCAAATTTGGCAGTTGGCCTTTCAACCCCAAAACAAGGATCATAATTCTCACAATCTGGATTTGATGGGTCAAAACAATCTTCATCTTTACAACATGAAAACACTATAAATACTGTCATGAACGCAATTGCCTTCCTAACTCTCAAGGATGGTTTCATATAATAAATTTTAGGTTTGCAGAGCAATGACTCCGACATAAGTGGAATTCTTCATTAACAGGATCGGTACTAATATTTTTGATGCATTGCCAGCTCCAAAAACTGTTGTCCAACAGAGTGAGATTATTAAATAATTTACTTTCACAGCCATCATTTTTGTTTATTTTAATTTTCGCCCACTCAATTCAAAATCTTGATTATGGAATCTATATTTAAGTGAAATTGAATTGTTTTCCTTGTTGTAATTCATTACACCATCGGGTGATGGTCCGCCATTTCCTGTAAAATAACCTACATTGTTTGCACTGAAAAAATCATAAGGAATCGAATCCCCTTCATTGTGAAAATTGATAAAATAATCATCCATTCTTTCATTGCCGATCCTTATTCTTTTAGCATCCATACCATCCTCATAAAGGGTTCTTATTTTAAAATCAAAAGAGTCAGTTTGTCCCTTTAGCAATCCTCTAAAAGCTCCCAATACATTTAACTCTTTCCAGTATTCTATCAGGTAAAAAGTTTGAGATACAGAATCTCTTCCATCATCCAAGGGAAAACACATTTTGTCCACAGGATATTCCATAACATGGCTGATGGTTACATAATTAGGCCTGTTCGTTACGGTTAAAAAGTTGCGTGTCACTTTAAAACCACTCAATACTTCACTGCCCACGTACCAAGTATGCTTGTATTCATCACTCTCAAATGTTGAGCGAAACCGAATATTTGAACCAGAAAAAATACTATCCTCAGAAATGTAGACTCGTTCATTGGAATCGTCCCAGATTTGCTCCTCCATCAAAAATTTTGCTGTTGGCATACTGATTCCATAACATGGATCATAATTCTCACAATCTGGATTGGTAGGATCCTTACATTCATCTTTTTTACAAGAACTTAGAACCAAGAAAACAGCCAATAAGTAGAAAATAATTTTTGGAGCCAAACTTTGATTTTTTTGCATCCCTTTGTCGATTTTTGATTTAATCTTCAGTACCTAATAACTCTTCAAGCATTCTCACTTGCTGGTCCAATTCCAATAGCCTAAGGGTTAATTCTTCTATTTTTTCCAACAGAAGAATTTCCGTTTTGGCGATTTCTATTCCTGTTTTTGAAATTTCTGCTGCTGTTGGGATGCCCGGCAAATGCCCATTTTCCTTTATAAATTTTGCCAAATCCAAATTGCTTATCATATTATAATCTGGGCTAAAAACGTAGTCTGGCCAATTATGCTCAAGCTTCGCCGTTAATTCCTCCGCAATGATGGTTCCCCCAATAAATAGCTTATGATTACCTACAAAATTTGTTGTTCCCAATCCTAATTGACCTGTTGGACTAAGGCTTAATAATGAAGGAGCTGAATCGTCCATTCCGAAACGAAAACTCAGATTATCGGCATCACCATTTTGGGCATTGTTCCAAATGAAAGATGCACCATTGTTCCTTTCCTTATAAACTAATTTTAGAAATTGATCTTGCTTATAATAGAGTGCAAAATCGTTGCGGACGTTCAATTTTGCTTTGGATTGGATTCTTGAAAAATCTCCTATTTCGGTGGAGCCATTTCCCCGAATTAAAAATGAGGTGTAGGAAAAACCTGTTGTCAAATCATCATTAAAAATTTTAAACCCAAAATCTGGTTTTAGAAACCCTGGACTTCCTGGTTCTTCCAGTTCAAATCCAGGCCCTTGCGCGCCTATTCTTTTTATGAAGTTTAATTGGAGTATTCCGCTTGTTCCAGAACTTAAAATATGTAATCTCGATTGTGGGGCATTCAGACCAATACCAATATTATTATTGATTGAATTTCCTAGAATTGCGGGGATAAAAAGTTCTTGGGCATTGAGGGAATTTGATAATGAAATTGAAATAATTGTCATTAACATCACGAAGCTCTTCTTCAGCATAGCTTTAATATTTTGATTAAATAAGAAGTGAAATTCGTGTGATCCGAATATAAAGACAATGGGTCTAAAATCAAATTCATCTGGTTAGCATAAGCAGCCTTCCAGAGACTTATACTATCAATAAATTTTGATCCTAATAATTAAATTGTTCTAAATCAAAACTTTAGACTGGTAGGAAATATTCCGAAAATAAAATAGCAAAAACCTGTTTTAGAGCCTAAAAATCAATGATTTGCAGAAAAATCTTGTAGAACAAAAACTATGTTTTGGATTGAGAAAATTTAGTTTTGGATTATTTCCTTTGGAGAAATGGAAATTTTAGTCTAATTGAGTCTTTAAAACTGAAATCACTTTATCGATATCTGATCGAGTATTATCCTTGCCAAAGGAAAAACGTAAAACGGGATGATCCGCATTGGGCAAAATGCTTGAAATTACATGTGATCCTTGTAAACTACCCGATGAGCAGGCACTTCCTCCCGAAGCGGCAATCCCGTTTA
>CAKZNE010000064.1 GCA_937129395.1 uncultured Cryomorphaceae bacterium
CATAGGAGTGAACCACATGCCCGAGGCGCACACCGTCTACAAGGCAAAGCTGTCCATACATGCCAACAAGTTTGGCACCGGCTGAATAGAGCGGAATTGGCGGGCCCGGAACATTGGTAACGACTGTGTTAATAACAGGCTTCATATGATCTGCGAGTTTCAGCCGGGAATAGAGAGACGCGCCAATATTCATCACAGGCGCGGGAGACAGTTTTGCCATCTCGGCAGACTGTCGCGCGCCAATCGCAGTTGTGAAGGCTTTGGCTTTGACTGTCTCTTCGTTGACATATTCCATGCGGGCCGTGACCGTGGGAATGTGGGAACCCAAAGGTACAAACATCGCGGACACTTGATTGCCCATCGTATTTTTTTCGGTATCAGAGCGCACGGAAATGGGCGCCATCGCGGTAACAGATGTTTCCGGTAGATCGTCTTTGGCTATCAAATATTTGCGCATGCCGCCCCCAACGATAGAGAGCATGACGTCATTTAAGGTTGAGCCTTCGGCCAAGGCGCGAATAGACTTAATCTCGCCTAAATCAAACGTCACGCCGTCAAACATACGGTGAGGTGTGACTACGCCGTTAAATCGGGTTTTGGGCGCTTGGATCAGCGCGTTGAAATCAAAATCCTTCTTCACAAGTCGTCCTTTATCATCGTAATAATATTCAATTTGTACAGGGTGCTCAGATTCTAAATAGGATTGGGACCCAATTGGGAATTCTTTAATAAGTTTTCCCTTCTTTGAAATTAGAAAAGTACTGCTGTATGAGTGATGGGTTTCTTTACCCCAACTAGTGTCACATTCAAAACAATTAAATTCCTTAAAGACTATTTTAGACAATCCAATGGTATCTAACTTTAAAGTCGCAAATTGGCTTTTATAATCTAAGCCAACAGGAGAAACCTGTAAAAAGGGTTTCATTTTTCGATAAAAAGCCTTTCTGAAATAGCTTTTTGATTTGCTCTGTTCTGTTTTTCCGATACCTTGATATTCATAAATATTATTGAGTCTGATAGAATGCGGATTGCGTGAAAACCAGTAATAATGAACACTATCCAATGTATCGGAATAATAAAAATGAGTTGTTTCAAGATCGAAAATCCAAGCATCTTTAAAAAACAAGGATGAGTTACATCTTGCGGAATCAACCCAATACTCCTTAACAATTCTACCTAGTTCATCAAACTGTTTATTATGATAATAACCAATATGGATTTCCCCATCCAAATGGGCTCTATAATTGAACTCATTTACACTTTCAATTCCGTATTGTAAAACAAGCTCAGGACTTAAGTCCGATGGAAAAAATCGGGAATCAGGATAACTTAGAATGCCAATAAAATTCGAGGATTTTACTGCGATTTGAGCTTTGACATTATTAGGATGAAGCAAAAACCCAAGGGTGAAAACTTGAAAGAATAATCTAGGCAACACTGAAAATAATACTAATGATCTCTCAAATTTAAGCAAAAAAAAAGCCTGTCTAATTAGACAGGCTTTCCGATACAATATTATAAAAGTCGTTAATTATACAACTCTAACATTTACTGCGTTCAATCCTTTTGGACCTTCTTGTACGTCGAAGCTTACTTTGTCGCCTTCGTTGATTTCATCAACTAAACCGTTGATATGTACAAATACATCCTTGTCTCCTTCTTCAGGAGTAATAAAACCAAATCCTTTGGAATTATTGAAAAACTTAACTGTTCCGTTACTCATTTTGTAAAAATTTATCTAAGAGGCAAATATAGTCTTTTATTTATGGTAACCAACATTTTAGTTTAATGAGTTTAATGAGTTTAAGGATATGAAATGCGCTGAAATTAATTATTAAGCGTAATTGGAATTTGCAATTTGAATAATAATCCAAGCAGCTATTTAAACTCCTTTTTCAAAAATTCCAAACTCTGAAGGAAATACTTTTTAAGGGATTTATCCATAAACTCTATATAATCGGTTTCTTCATTCCTTTCTAGGGATAGCCTGGCCATGGCATAAGCCATAATTTGCTCTGGTAAATAACCTTGACTTTGAGTTTGCCAGCCTTCTCCCCCATTGGTGAAAAAAGTTGAATTTGTAAATCTAGAATTCCCTAAAAAAATACCAAAACCATAGGTAATCGCCAAAAGGTCGGTTAGGAATTCGTCATTTTCCTCAATTCGATCTTCACCCAATAATATTTGATGCGATAATTCATGAGCAATGGTAGCAATTAAGGAAATCGGATTTTTTAATTGACCTGTTTCAATTGAAATAACTACACCTTCTTCTGTTTCTTCATAAGTGCCCGCAGCACTTTCCCAACTACCATCCATATCTTCTGGTGTGGACAAAATATTTCCATCATCCATATAAATTGGATCATCAGAAAAATATTCTAGGCGAATATTTACCCCTTCAATTTTCATTAAATCAGCGGCTCTTTCCAAGATGAATTCCGCATCCTTTTCGGTCCCGTCAAAATCCCTGTTGAAAAAATCCTTTGTAGGCCTTACTGTTTGGATTTCCAAAAAATGATCTTCTTCCAATTCAGTTCTAAGCCAATTTAAATCTTCATCAATCCAAATTCTATCCTCCTCTGTGATTGGTAATTTTTTCTTGTTCCAAAACATATTGTTAAATCTAAAACATGGGAATATGAAGTCCTTGGTTTTCCCAGATATTGTATTGGTGATCTCGTCACATTAAAGCCCATATCCACCAATAATTTCAAGCTCTTGCCCCTTTTCAGGTTGTCCGTCTAGCAATGGCATCGCTGTCATTATTAATTCTCTAACTCCTTCCACTTTTAAAGAATCATCATGGTCCTGTTTCGTTTCCCAAATCTCGGTTATAAAAACAGTATTTGCCTCTTTTTCATCCTTAGAAACCACATAAAGTTTACATCCCCTTGCGGAAGAGACCAATTTTGAAGCTTGGATTAAAATGTTGGCCAAGTCCTCCCTTTTACCTGAATTGGCTTTTAATTTCCCTTGTAATAAATACATAATTCTATTTTCTGGAAGAGCGCATGGCCTTCGTTTTTATAATTTCTTTATCGCTAATAAACTCTTGGTATTCTTCAGTTTCCATTCCATATATGGCCACTTTTCCCTCTTTATTACTATGTACGCCAAAACCATAACTTTTTGTTAATGGTGAAGCACGTAAACAAGGCTGGCCTTTGGAAAAAAATTGTTCTCTTTCTTTTGGGTAATCCTCTTTTATAAAATCTTTTCTTTCAGCAAACACTAGAAATAACACATCATCGGAGGTGTAGATGTATGGATTTTGAGCAATCATTTCAAATTGCATTTGAGCCACCGTTTTTTTATCCCTTTTAGAAATTGGTTGGACGCCACTTTCGGCCTTACTATCTTCCGCTACTTCAATAAAGGTGTTGAAATAATTGGTGCTGTGTATTTTCATTTTAGGATTTGGTTTTCAAAAGCTCTTTAAAAATATAAATTTCCATTTTCTAATATCCTTTAAAGATGAGAATTTTAGCAACTTTATTTCAATCCGTATAAAATCAGGAAAAAGCGAATACAATTTCTTGAAGTGCCATTGGGAAATTTAGTACCAAATAGCTTTTGCTAATTACTTTTAATGTTCTACTCGCCAAAAGAAGGCTGGCTAAAATGGATAAACATGAAGCCAGTATTCCCCAAATTAAAATCCAAAACAGAAATAAAACTCCGTACAAAACAAAAGCAAGAGCTATTATTCTAAGAATTAAAAAAGCTTTGGCCAACTGGTTAGGGGATTCATTTGAAAATTGACATTAAATTACTTATTCTCAAGCGGTTAAAGAGTCTAAACCTTCTTTCAACTATAAAATCATTTTCAGGTAAATCCAAAGCCATTTCAAATTCATTTTTATAATACATTTTTAAAAAAATAATTCTAAACCATAAAAATATGGCTATTACGAAAAATGCGATTCCGAAAAAACGCTGTTCAGGAACAAAAGAAATAATTTTCCAAAATCCTAAAATGGTAAGAATAATGGGATACAATAATAGCTGAATACTGAGTCTTATTTGAGCACGAACAATAGACTTGTTTTCTGTTTTTAGGATTATTTTACCCTTAATAAAAACCAAAGGACCAACCGTAATTCGGGGTATTCTACTTAGGGGCCGACTGGAACCATTAATCTCAAATGTTGAATCCTCATTTAATTCCCCAGAAAGATTATTCCTCCAAAGCTCTTCTCCTTTTTGACTAATAGCTTCTTTAATTTTTCTTTTTAAGTTTTCTGGACTTTGCTTTGTTTCATATAAATAAGTGTTTGTACTATATACATCAGAAAAAAAATGAAAGAAATTTTGTTTGGGCATTTATCTAGTTTTTTTACTCTCCTTCATTTTTTTCCATTCCTCCTCCACCTTTTCTCTGAGTTCCACATTTTTCGAATCTTTTTCTGCATTCAGGACAGCATTAACATAATCCGGGTTATTGGGGTAATTCCAATTCAACCAAGTTTTATTTGGTATGGACAATAGGATAACATTGAAAAAACCCACAACAACAATCCTTTTCAAAATCCTTTTGTAATACTGATCTTTTCCTGTGTAAAACCTTATCAAAGCAATGATCATAACTATTGCAATACCAGTAATACCTTGAATCAACATAAGCTGCGCACCAGGGAAAACCAATAGCTTAAACATTATACCCATTAAGGAAATACTCAGAACCATTCCTGTTACAACTCCACCCAAAATCCGTTTGCGTTCAACTTCCCTGTAGGAATCCTTCTTAAAGATTTTTGTGACATGAATTCCATTGAATAAAGCAAAACCAACATAGAAATAAATAAAAGTCAAACCTGTGATGCAAATAACTAATAAGGCATCAGCTCCAGGAATATGAAATATTCTCATTAGGACAGCTAGCAACGAAATTAAGGCTAGGATTGGTTCTGTTTTTTTCATTGGTCCATCTTTTTAAAATTAAATTATTTCAAAATTAGCATAAATGAGCAGCCCCACTCAAGGTCTATGTCAACATGATAAAATCTTTATCAACGTGTACCTTAAAACTCATTTTAATATAGAACCAACGGTTGTGTTTTGCTTAAATGAGATTCTGTGAAATGGCATAAATGTCGTTTTAGATTGAAAGCTTGTCTCTTAGAATATAAAAAACTATTTATAAATATTTGAAGCTAAACAATCAAACAACCAGTAGTTTAAACAGAATTCAATTTTTTAACTTCATCCTTCAAATCCAATTTAATAATCCACTTCCTTAGTGTTTTGAGACTTAATTTTTACTTTTTTAAATCCCATTACAAGAATTAAAAGTAAAACGATACTGAAGCCCAAAAGAACAGGAGAAAAATAGTTTCCATCCTTCTCGCCCAATTTATACAATCTAAATTTGGAAAAAACTGATTTTTCATTTACAAGTTGGAAGAATTGCTCATCACTTAATTTGGCTAAATAATCTTTTGCAAAACCACTTCCCCGATATTGTCTTTGGGCAAGGAGAATTTTATACTTTGAAATAATATTCTCTCTATTTTTAGGAGGGCCTCCTAGCAGAAATTTAAATTGATTAACTAGAATATCAGACTCATCCAACTGGAATCTAGTGATTTGATAGTCTCCATATTGGTTTTCCACATTAATATAATATGCATTATTTGAGAATAAAATATTGCATGGGAGACTATCGTTTTCAATACAATAGGAGTCCTTGTCCAAATTAATAATCATTTCCAATTGTTCATTCTCAATTCTTATTGTATCTGTTATACTAAGTTTTTTTAAACTTTTTCCATGTTTAATTTGGATGAAATTATTCTCAAACCAAACGGAATCAATGGAGCCCAATTTGAATTCAATGAACTTGGCACTATCTACTAATAGAACAACTGTACTGTGCACCTCGATATAATTTTCGTTTTGTTTTTTAATGAGATAAAAATTACCCCAAACAGTTGTAGAATCATACCCCAAGGAAAGATACTGTCCACCAATTTGCTTAGGGAAAACCTTGATTTCTTTTCCTGTTGACGGCATTGGATTATCAAATAACACACGATGGCAGCTAATAAATGTTGCCGAAAAGAGAAAGAGAATAAAAATGTTTCGAAGGGTCATTTGAGTTTAAATTGAAAATGGTCCACTAAAATTTCATTTTAAGGATCTAGGCTGTTGAAATATTGACATCATCATTTGAAAAACTAAAACCAAAGCAACAAAGCTAAAAATACTCAGGATCCAATTGGATAAAATATCCCCATGAAAAATTAACCAAGAACTTGGTAAATAATCCCTGTGGTAGGATAAAACTACTTGAATTACTCGTTCAATTCCAATGATCAATATTAATCCAATTCCAATCCTTAGAAAAATATTTTTTCTCCATTTTTTAATCCAAAACAATTGGCTTAGACTCATATAAATAACGGGATGAATCCAATAAAATAACCAATTGGGGCCAAAAATTCTTTCATACAATCCATCTTCGCTTAAAGCTGAAACTGTTTGATTTAACTCATAAAACCAGCTATAAAAGGATAAAAATCCGGCTAAAGAAAAAAGTAAAAATGAAAGGGAATCGAATCTTTTTGAAAATGGCTTTTGCCAGAAACTTAATCTCTTAGAGCTTAGCGAATAAAAAATGCTATAAAACCCAAAGCCAATAAAAATGGACTCTATGAGCCAACTGAAGGTTAATATCATAAATTAAATTTTAAATAAATTTAAAAAGCCGTTCAATCATAAACCCACCCCTTGTGGATAAAAATCACCGTATCGCCTCTATCGAATTGCAACCTGGATCCATACCAGGCAAAATCCCCATTTTCCAACTTACCATCCCCTGTATAGGTGAAGCTGGTCAATAATGTATCGTAATCTTCCCTTCGAATCCACAGGGGTTTCCCAATAATTTCAACGACCTCCTCTTTGGACATCCCTAATTCAATCTTATCAAATTGTATTGGGGTAAAATTTTCAGCGAACTTGGTGTCAATAAAGGGGTCAATTGGGTTTTTTCCTTCCATTAAAAGAACCGCACCTGTTATTAAAGAGAAGAATAGACAGGTGGATATCGCTAAACCTGAAATTATTTTCAAAATAGTATTCATAAAAATTCTAGAATTTGAAACGAATATCCTGCTATAAAGGCAATTGCATTAAATAAAAACGCAAGCCTTATTGCTCTTGCAAGGCGTCTTTTAACTTTCCCTTTGAACCAAATAAGAAATCCTAGGCTAGTAATGGAACTAACGACTATGTAAAATAAAACAAATTCAGATGAGGAATTTGGAGATGAATAATGAGCCAAATAGGCAATTGTCGCAAGGAATAAAAGGCATATTAAACTGGTTCTTAACATTAAGAGCAAGAATTGATTTTGATCCTACAAACGCAAAACATAACAAACCATTGTTTATTCAATGAGTACCAATTCTAAGAGCTAATCCCAGTTATTTCCTCCAATGATTCCCAAGTATTCCAAAGGATTGAAAAAACCACAATAATCCTATAGCACCGGCAATGCTAAGACCGTATCCATCTATAAATTGGAGTAAATATTTTGAAGCAAACAAAATCAGTAAAGAGATAGGTCAACTATTTGCTCAGAAAAAAATAGAGGAAGCCAATGCTATGAAAGCAAAAACGGGCACACTCAAAGAGCAAAGCAACACTCTCAGCGAACAGCTTAAAACTGTTGAATATGAACTACTTGACGTA
>CAKZNE010000065.1 GCA_937129395.1 uncultured Cryomorphaceae bacterium
ATTCTCAAACTAAAGAAGAAAGAAGGATTAGGTATATGGAAGGAAAAAAGAATATGGAAGCTTTTGGGTTTAAAATACCAGATTGGTATTCAAATATGTCAACATCACAAAATGGAAGTTCCGAAGAAATATTGAAATTGTTAGTCGAGGCAGGAGGAGATGTAAACGCAAAGGATATTGGAGGAAAAACACCTCTCCATTATGCCTTAGCAGGTGGAGTTGGAACAAAGCAAGAAGCTATTCTCAATCTCTTAAAAGCGGGAGCAGATTTTAAAATAGAAGATCCTGTTTTTGGAAAGTGCTTTACGCTCGCCGCGAAAACGGGATTAGTACCCGTTGCCAAAAAAATGGTGGAAATGGGAGCTGATATTGGAGAAACCTCCAAGATAAACGATGTAAACCTTGGGCAAAAATTAAATGGCGCTACACCTCTTATCGCAGCAACCATCCACAACCATTTAGATATGATCAAGTATCTAATAAGCGTAGGAGCCTCAATAAAAGAAGATGCGGAAGGCTTTAGTTTTAATAGTAAAACTGGCTGTGCCACAAGCGTAAGGAATAAATCGGCCATTTACTTTGCAATTGACAATCAGAATATGGAAATCATAAAATATTTTGTGGAGGTGAGTAAACTCAATTGGTATAGACCATTACACATCAATCAATTGAAGCGAAAAAGTGTCAGTCAAGCTGGGAATTATGTAATAACGAGTACTAAATGCTTTAAGAAAGGAAATTATAAACCAGGTGCTTACGCCAAAAAAATGGGTCAAAAGGACATTTATAAATACCTCAAAGCTCATAATCTATAAAAATTAGTTTTGTGTCCATGTTGGAAGAAAGCCCATCTGAGAATTCTTGGATGGGCTTTTATTTTTCTACAAAGACTAGGATTAAAGTTATTATTTGTTAAATTTCAAGGAACAAACCATTCAAATCCTAATTCATTATGCTATCACGACTTGAAATTATCAATGGTATTTTAATTTTCATTTTACTGGGTTTATTCTTTCTAATTTTAGATTCATTGGGCTATTCAGATAATATTTACCTCCGGTTTTTTAATATTCTCTTTGTGTTTTTTGGAATAAATAGGGTAGTAAGCCATAAAGTGAAAAATGGCGAAACAGGCTATTTTAGAAATTTCGGATCTGCCTTAATTACAAGTTTAATCGCGGCATTGTTGAGTGTAATTGGACTTGCTATTTACATCACCTATTTTAGGGAAGGTGCAAGTATTTCAGATTTGGCAAAATCCATTATAATGGGAGATCAGGATGTTGATTTACTTAAATATTGTGCTGCCTTATTGGTTGAGGGCTTAGGTTCCTCCCTTATTTTAACCTTTATTTTTATGCAGTATTGGAGAATCACTCACAATCTTCAGAAACCTGAATCTAAAAAATAAAAAAAGCCCAATACCAAGATCCTCAGCTTGTTATTGGGCTTTGCTCAGATAAAAACCTTTATCGAACCATCAACTTATACTTACTTTCACCATTCACCAGGATGTATAAACCTGGTACTAATTCTTGGATATTGATTTCGGTTTTACCAAAAGCTTCCAAATCAAAAGTTTGAATCAGTTTTGCTTCTGAATTGAAAAGCTGAACTTGGGTTTTTGCATTTGTGAAACTTTCCAAATAAAGAAATTCATTTGCTGGGTTTGGGTAAGCATTGAAGGATTTTTCTACTAATAATTCATTTTCCCCAATCCAATTTACTACAGCAGTTTTAGCCTTGTTGGTAAAAACTGGAGGTTGGTAATCGAAATAAATTTGAACTTGATTTTGAACTGTATCACCAACTGCTAAATTTGGATTAATGCTCGTGGAGAAATTAATATAGCCCTGACTTCCTGCCAAATCAGTAGTGCTATCTGGCAAAAGAATATTGTCGAATTCCCATATCAGTATATTATTCTCAACCCTAAGCTGATAATTATGGCTCGATCCATTCATAATTACACTAGTAATCGGAATATTCAATTCTAGGGTATCGACAACTACTATATTGTAGGCTGTATCATTTCCCGTATTTTGAAAACGGATATGATAATCTATGTCAGTTGTTCCAGGTGCAATGTTGGTCTCACTTGGTGTTTTATCGTTTGGATCACAGGCAGCCGTAACAATAGTTCGGAGAGTATCAAAATTATCCAATGGATCTGCATCCATTGATAGAGGGGGACTTGTTATTTTGGAGGTCCAAACCAATTTTTTCCCAACAGGATTGGTAGGAAGGGGCGCGGAAATAGTATATCGGACAGTAACCAAATCATAAGGTTGAATATTTCCCAAATTTAAACTAAGGGTATTATTGTTAATAGAATGCCCATTTGGAGCTGTAGAACCTGTAAACATGATTGAAGGTGGCAATTCTACATCTACCATTACATTTTGTTGGGTAGAATTTCCTGCATTTTCAACATGGATGTAATTTGTTTCTATAAAACCTTGTCTTGTTCGCCAACCACTTCCCGAATGCGAGCTTAAAACTAAATCATTTGCTACAGGATTTGAAAAAGGAATTGGTAAATTGGTAACCTGACCTTGCAAAATATTAATTGTACTAGGAAGGGAGCAGGTTACAGCGAAATTTTTATTCTTAGGGCTTGTTAAAACACTTGAAGAAAAAGGATAGGTTCCTGGAGGGAGAAGGAAGTTATATTTTCCCTTAGAATTACTTATCCCAACATGCAAATTATTAACGCTAATCATTAGGGAGGTTAGGGGATATTCATTAAAGTCCTTGGTACAATCCCCATCAGCATCAAAAAAGGTTAATCCTGAAAACACACCATTAGTTACTGATGTTTTAAAAGCGTTTGCATTAGAAAATAAGGATCCTTGACTAAATCCCCGAGGCCCGAAAGAATACAATTCACCATTTAGAACTTCGAGCCCTGAAGAAGAGGGTGCATTGCCCAAGAGGGTTACTGAATTTCCGTCAAAAGTGGATAAATTCATGGAATCTCCTAAATACATTAAACCACCAATTTGCACAAAATCTAGCAGCGCGGAATTCAAATTATCTACAAAAAATACGGTGTCATTTTCCACTTTATAAAGCTCATTTAAAACAGAACAATACAAATTACCTTGAAACTGAAACATTCTTTCAAAAGTATTTGAAAACGCAGGTCCCGGAGTCCCCTTGAAACGACTGGCTAAGGATATCCAATTTGTTCCATCCCATTTATATAATCCTTGAACCTGTGCTGATGCATTTGCAGGTCCAGAAACATGAATTTCGCCGTTAATTTCATCAATGGATTTAACAAAAACTTGTCCTCCTCCAAAGGCCGGAAATGAATTAAAGTTACTTCCATCCCAACTAAAAATATCGGATGTAGCTGAGCTTGTAGTAAAATCCCCGCCAACCAATAAATTACCATTAATACTCGCTAAACAGTGAGTTTCTCCAGTAAATCCAGCTGGGGCATGAGCTTGCCAATTGCTGCCATCAAATTCGTAAAATGCTACGTTTTTTGGTCCTGAAAATGGATATCCAGTTATATAAACCCGCCCATTGTGGGTTACGATATCTGATATTACGAAATTTTTTACGCTCGGGTAGTTTTGCCAAACTAAGCCATTCCATTTTTTTACTATGGTGGTGTAAATATTCACAGAAGTATAATCGGTTAGGCTCACATAAATTACTCCATTTGATTCATGTGAAGTAACTAGTGAATTCCAGTAAGGATTTTCCGTAATTCCATTTCCAACTGTGGCCCAAACTTGAGCTTTTAGGGGATACAACAGTAGTGAAACTCCCACGACAAAAAGTACTGCTAATTTTTTCATAAATAATTAATTTAAAGGTTAGTAAAGTTGATAGTTGTTGAAAACTGAAGTCCTATTTGTAACGGATTCCAGCTTGTTGTTTCTTGTTTGAATAAATCTTGATAGCTATAGGATATCATTGGTTCAAGGCCCAATCTTAGGCTTGGACTTAACTGGTATTGCAGTCCGATTTTAAATACTGAACTATTGATAAAGGAATTTATTTCTGTATTTCCGGTTTCTTCCAATTCTAAGGTTTGAGAATTAACTTGAGTAGAATTATTCTCGTTTAGAAAACCAAAATGATGGACATATTCAGTTGACCATAACCACTTATTTCTAATTCGTCTTTCATAATAAAAGCTAAGAGGAATGGATACAAACTGAAATTTGTTAATTCCTTCATATTCCACTTTTCTACTTTCTG
>CAKZNE010000066.1 GCA_937129395.1 uncultured Cryomorphaceae bacterium
GTACCCAAGACTACTACCGTAGCACTAATGAGTGGCTCACCGTTGGCAGCGTCAGTTACTGTACCAGTAATTGTGCGCTGAGCAAAAGTGAAACTAGAGATTGCAATCGCTAGGATTAGCGTGAGCAGACCTCTGGACAGAAAGTCAACTTTTAGTTTCATACAATATAAGCCTACTCATTTTATGGTAGTAGGTTTTTTCTTTGGGGGATGCTAAATTCTATGAAACCAATTGTCGCCATTTTAAACTTATTCAAAATTCAAATGTTCGTGCCTTTGGCTCCTATAAAATGGTCTGATAAACTTTTTCCATCAACCAAAATGCAAAAATTGGCTATAGAATATTATGGACCCGGCGCCCCGGGAGATGTTCCTACTTGGAAAAATAAAATCAACTTTTACAAAGGAGAAACCGGTGCCATTAAATTAGATCCTTTTAAATATATCCCCCAATACAACAAAGGAAAAAAACCTTATTTCATGGCTTTTGCAACAGGAGGATGCAGACCCGAAAAGCTGAAGGAGTTTTATGATCAAATTGATTCTGTAGACAAAGAATTACTCATAATTCCAAATAGCAATCATTTTGATTTGTATTACAAACCCCAGCACGTAAAAAGGATTAGCGATGATATGAGCAATTTATTTAAAAGGCAAATTGCCTAAAAATTTTGGGTTTTTATTCAAAAAAAAACTCAATAGAGCTTTTGTTGCATAATTTCCACTAAGCTTCCTATTTCCCAATCACCTTAGCTCTAGGATTAAATAAATTGCTGGAAAATGAAGATTCTTTTATTATCATTTTCCCAAGTTTCTTGTTTTTACCTAGCCTAGCATGTATATTTCTATACCTTGTGGCACCTAAAACAATTTAAGGCTTAAACCCAAACCTTAAATTGCCATTTGATCCATTCAAACCAGCCACATGATTACAAAAATTATAGTCTTAGGAATTTACGTTGCCATTTTATTTTTAATCGGAATACTGGCCTCTCGAAGGGTAAAAAGTATGAGCGATTATTATTTGGGTGGCAAAAAAATGGGCTTTTGGGCAGTTGCTTTTTCCGCTCGTGCCACGGGAGAATCTGGTTGGTTACTTATCGGTTTAACAGGAATGGGCGCCATGGCGGGATACTCTGCCTATTGGGTGGTAATTGGGGAATTATTAGGGGTTTTTATATCCTGGCAATTCATGGCCAAAAAGTTTAAAATGCGATCGGATTTGTATAAGTCCATTACCATTCCCGACTACCTTCAAAGTCATTTTAAATCCGCCTCCAATACCCTGAGAATTATTGCAGCTTCCGTGCTGGTTGTTTTTGTTGTGATTTATGTCGCCTCCCAAATGGATGTGACCGGAATTGCCTTTGAATCTATGTTGAATATTGACTATAGAATTGGTGCCCTAGTTGGTTTTGGTATCGTTCTTCTCTATATTTTTATTGGAGGATTTGTTGCTGCCGTTTGGTCGGATATGTTCCAAGGAATCATTATGTTTTTTGGTTTGGTATTACTCCCAATCGTCGTGTGGTTTTCTATGGATAAAGGAGCAGGAATTACCGAAGGTCTGAATGCCATAGACCCTAGTTTAACCAATTTAATGGGAAGAAGCGATGATGTTTGGATGAACATTTTCACTCTCCTTGGCTTTTCAATGATAGGCCTAGGGTTTTTAGGTTCTCCTCAAGTATATGTTCGTTTTATGTCCATTAAAAGCGAAAAAGAAATTGATAAAGGAAAATGGGTTGCTTTACTTTTCACCCTACTAACGGATGCAGCAGCCGTAACCATTGGTATTTTGGCAAGAGTATATTTTACCAGTGAAGGTCAAGACCCAGAAGCTGTTTTAGGTACAGGAGGAGAAAATGTTTTGAGTATGATTACCCATGAGTTTTTACCAACCATCCTAGTGGCCATATTTATAGCTATCGTATTATCTGCAATTATGTCTACCATAGATTCACTTCTAATTTTAGCCTCCAGTGCAGTAACCCGCGATTTTTATCAAAAAATATTCAGACCTGATTTAAAGGATGAAGACCTAACTAAATTTTCAAGAATAGTCACCGTAGTAATGGCTATTGCGGCACTTGGAATTGCGATATTATTGTATAATTTATATCCAGACAGAAAAGTTTTCTGGATCATGATATTTGGATGGTCGGGAATTGCGGCCACTTTCTGTCCAGTTATCATTTTATCACTTTTCTGGAAGGGCTACAATGAAAAAGGAGCGATTGCTTCCATGATTACGGGCTTTATTTCTGTGGCCTTATTCAAGTTTGTACTATCAGATTTAGAAGGAATCGGTCCTTATTTAAAAGAACTAGATGTATTAGCGCCATCCTTTGCTTTGGCTATGATTATTGGAGTTTTAGTTTCAAAAATGTTTCCAACTAAAGAAGCTGACTAGCTATTGTTTAACAAACTAAATGTAAAGATAAATACATGCTAATTGGCTACTTCGACTTTTTTATCCTGGCTGTTCTTGTTTTCTTAAATATTAAATTTTGGAAAAGAGGAATAAAGTTAAAAGGTCGTTTTATACTTGGGTTTTTACTTTTTGGTTTTATCCTTCCTGTAATTTCAATGATAGTGGAGGTTCAAAGAGTAGACCGAACCATTGGAATTATAGATAATTTTGAAGTCTTTTATACCTATTTAAGGTTTCCCACCTATTGGGTTTTTGGAATGGCGCAAATTTTCTTAATTATCATGAAAAATCTTAGTAAAATAAAAACAAATTCCAAGCAGTGATTGGCTGAAAGTATAAATTTGCAAATCCTTGAAAATTCCAATCTGAGAAATTTTCAAGACCCACTCAATACAGATAGATCATTGGATATAAATAAAGAAATAGCTCCATTAAGTAAAGAACAAATAGAGCAATGCATCGCTACCTTAGAAATCCTAAATGGCGATACCAACCAAATATTTGAAATCCCCAAGGAAAAAAGAATTGAACTTTTTACTCAAGCTGGTCTGCTATCTAGGCCGCAAAGGGACGAGTTTAAAAAGAGAAAAAAGGATTTCCGAAAAAGTGAGAAACGCAAGGCCGCGGAAAGAGACAAACATGCCCGGAATAATACTGGGATAAGATCTGCACGTGAAGCCATTGTTTTTGAAGCTCCAAAAATGATTGGAGAATTGACGGAGCAACAAACCACAACAAAGAAAAAA
>CAKZNE010000067.1 GCA_937129395.1 uncultured Cryomorphaceae bacterium
TTAATTGTTGGTTATCCTGGAGAAACAGAAGAAATGTTTCAAGAATTAAAAGATTGGGTAGAAGAAATGCGTTTTGAGCGTTTAGGAGCTTTTGAATATTCACATGAAGAAAATACCCATGCTTTTAATTTGGTGGATGATGTTCCTGAAGATGTGAAAACAGAAAGAGTGGAAGAGATTATGGCCATCCAACAGGAGATTTCAGCGAACTTAAATTCCAAAAAAATTGGAAAGGAGTATAAGGTTTTAATCGACAGACGAGAAGGAGAGTTTTTCGTGGGAAGAACAGAATTCGATTCTCCGGATGTAGATAATGAGGTGTTAATTGATACAGATTATCTAAAAGCAGGGGAATTTGTGAATGTAAAAATCACAGATTCTTCGGATTATGACCTATATGGAGAGTTAATCGACTAAAGAAAATCCAAAAAGTAAATTAGAGATATTGTCGCTTGATGACTGCCATATTAATGGCAGCACAGGCACATTCGATTCCCTTATTTCCATGAACACCGCCAGATCTAGCTCTAGACTGTTCCATGGTATTATCCGTAAGTACACAGAATATTACAGGGGTATCAAATAAAACGTTTAGATCTTTAGTTCCTTGAGAAACGGCTTCGCATACATAATCAAAATGCTTGGTTTCTCCTTGAATTACATTTCCAATTACCATTACAGCATCCAGATTCTTTTGTTGGCATAAAAGCTTTGCAGCATAAACCAGTTCAAAAGTTCCTGGAACTTCTAGGCTTGTTATGTTTTCTTTTTTACAACCGGTAGCCATTAAAGTTTCTAAGGCACCATTATAAAGGGAGTCAGTAATTTCAGGATTCCATTGCGCCTTTACAATCCCGAATTTAAAATCGGCTGTATTTGGAAAATCAGCAGGATTAAATTCGGAAAGATTGTTGCCAAGGGTGGCCATTAGGCAGCTTTTTTAGTCTCTATCCTTGCAATGTATTTATCGGCGTCCAAAGCTTCTCTAGAATCTTTAAATTCCTTTTTTAATCGGGTATAAAATTTTAAAGCTTGATCCAATTGACCTTCACTTTCTGCAAGTATCCCAGCTTTTTTCAAATAGAAAGGAACCACAAGGTTATTTTCTTCACCGTTAACAGCTTTAGAATAATATTCAAGAGCTTCTTTTGGCTGGTTAATTTCCATAAAAGCATCTCCAATAGAACCTGTAGCAATTACTGATAAAATTGGGTCATTTGAGCTGAAATCATCAAAATAAGCGATGGCTTCTTGGTATTGTCCAAGGTTTAATGCGCAAATTCCGGCGTAATAATTCGCAAGATTTCCTGCTTTTGTCCCAGAATATTTATCCGCAACTTCCACAAAACCCATATCCAAACCATTTCCATTTAAGGCCAAACTCATGGAATCTGACTCAAAATATTGCTGTGCTTTATAGATTCCAACTTGGCCTTCCAACTCTCTTGGTTGCTGATAAAAAATGTCTACAGCAAAGTACCCAACTACGATTGCTAGAATTCCACCAACTATTACCGTTAGGCTTTTTCTGTTTTCTTCTAGGTATTTTTCGATTTTGGATAAGGACTCTTGAACGTCCACCAATACTTCTTCTTCTTGTTTATTCTTCTTAGCCATTCTAAATGAGCTTAATTTCTTTAGGAGCGCAAAAATAATTTATTTTTCCCAAGGGAAACACATTATTACCCTACTAAATGCTGTAATTTTGAAAACTATATATGTATTTGAAGTCTTTAAGCGTAATTAACTTTAAAAATTGGGAGGAAGCACAGTTCCAATTTAGCCCGAAAATCAACTGTTTCGTAGGAAATAACGGTTCTGGTAAAACCAATGTATTGGATGCCATCCATTATTTATCTGTGTGCAAAAGTTATTTTATTTCTTCCGATAGTCAGAATATTAAGGATCAAAACCCTTTTTTCGTTGTAGAAGGGAATTTTTTGAAAGCTGAAACGGATTATCACATCTATTGTGGGCTTAAAAAAGGTCAGAAGAAGAGTTTCAAAAGAAATAAAAAGGAATATGAAAAGCTGGCGGATCATATCGGTCAGTTTCCTTCTGTAATTATTTCGCCTTATGATCGGGACCTTATTATGGAAGGTTCGGAAATTAGAAGAAAGTTTATGGATTCTGTTATTAGCCAATCCAATTCTGAATACCTACAACATTTATTAAAATACAATAGAACCGTACAGCAAAGAAATAGCTTGCTCAAGTTTTTTGCCGCAAACCATACTTTCGATAGGGCAAACCTTGATATTTACAATGAGATGATGGCCGAATTGGCTGTAACCATTTACAAGGCTCGAAAAGAGTTTATCCAGGACCTAAAAGAAAAGCTTCAATATTATTATGGACTTATTTCCAATAATAAGGAGGAGATCAATATTTTATATAAAAGTCAATTACACGAAAGCGAAGATTTAAAATCCTTATTGGATAAAAACCTTGATAAGGACAGGTTGAATCAATATACGGGAGTTGGTACTCACAAGGATGATATTGAGTTTAGTTTAAGCACCAGAAGTTTAAAGAAATTTGGATCTCAAGGCCAACAAAAATCATTTTTGGTGGCTTTAAAATTGGCTCAGTATGACTTTATATCGGATAAGCTTGGGGTACAACCCATTTTATTATTGGACGATATTTTTGATAAGCTAGATGAGGAAAGGGTAGAAAAGTTGGTGAAACTTGTTCATGACGAATCCTTTGGACAAATTTTCATTACAGACACTCACCCAGAAAGAACTGGAGCATTAGTAAAAAAGATAAATAAGGAATCTCAAATTTTTGAGGTAGATAATGGATTGATCATCAATGAAAAGAAATGAGCAAAGTTTAGGGGAAGCCATTCGGTCCTTTCTAGCAGCTAATGGAATGGAGGAGAAAATGCTGGAAACGGAAATTTACCAAAGATGGGATGATCTTGCTGGAAGGGATGTGAATGTTAAAACAAGAAAAGTAGAGTTGAAAAATGGGCTGCTTACAGTGTTCTTAACCTCCTCGGTTTTAAGGAACGAGCTAAGCATGAATAGGAGTATTTTTTTAGAAAGACTAAATCAAAGGCTAAAAGGCAGGCCTATTAAAGATATCCAGTTTAGGTAAAAAAAAAGCTCCCTACAGAATAGAGAGCTTTTCTTACTTAATTGTTAATTGTATTTCTAGTACCTATTTCTCTGGTTGAAGAAAAAGTTACCTTCAATTGCAGCATTCTCATCAGAGTCACTACCATGTACAGCATTTGCTGCGATAGAAGTTGCGTACAATTTGCGGATGGTTCCTTCAGCAGCTTCGTCAGGATTTGTGGCCCCAATTAAAGTTCTGAAATCTGCAACAGCATTGTCTTTTTCTAAGATTGCAGCTACAATAGGACCAGAAGTCATGTATTCAACAAGTTCACCAAAAAATGGTCTCTCTTTGTGAATTTCATAAAATTCTTCTGCATCTCTTCTTGAAAGTTGCGTCATTTCCATAGCTTTAATAGTAAAGCCGTTGGAGTTAATTTTTTCTAAGATTGCACCAATATGCCCGTTCTCAACAGCATCTGGTTTGATCATAGTAAATGTCTTGTTAGTAGCCATTTGTTTTACATTCAAAATTTGGCGCGAAAATAAGTATTATTGGACAACTGAACGTTAATTGTAGATGAATTTCTTTCTATTTATTTGAAAATGATTATTTTCGCCGACTGAAAGATGGAAAATGTTTTTTATCTAACAACCATAGATTGTCTTTCAGCATCATTTAATAAATATTTAAATAACAAAAATTCATTTGTAATGAAAAAATTAAAGCTATTTGCTCTAGGATTAGTGGGCGCAACATTTCTATTAACGTCTTGTGAAGACGATGCAGAAGAAAACCCAAATCCAGTAATTTCTGTTTCAGAAGCTGTAACTGGTTCTACTGGTACTGTAACTGTTGCACCAAATACTCAAATTGAGTTAGAGTGGAATGCAAGAAAAGAAGGAACAGGAGCTGAATTAAAAACTTTCGCTGTTTCTATGCAAGGTTTTAACACTATTTCCCCGGTTCCTACAAGTGAAGCAGGAAATGACTTTCCTTATTCTATTTCAAATTCAGATGATGATCAGTATATCGATAAGATTATCGTTAGTGCTGGAGCAAATGTTGGAATTACAACTTGGTCTTTTACTGTAACGGATAAAGACGGAAAAACGGCAACTGCAACTATTTCTGTTGAAGTGGCAAACGCTACTACTCCTTTAGCTACTGAAGTTATGGGTGCATTTTTCCATATTCAAGGTACTGAGCACGGAGCTTATGATTTAATGGCTGGAGCTTCTGTTGCTGCTGCTGGATCTGATGCTTCTAAAGATATGATTAACACTGATGCTGCTGGCGATCCATTTACTGGAAGCTGGATGTCTGGAACAGGTAACAACACTACTTTCGTAAAAGCATCTGGTTTTGATTATGCTAATGCTACTGTAGAATCTGCTACTGCTGCTTACGCTGCTGGTACTGCTTCTTCTACTGTTGCTGATCCTGCTGCTGGAGATATTTATGTTGCTCAATTAAGAGGAGGAACAAACTATGCAGTAATCATGGTAACTAAAGTTGATCCAGATGACGCTACTAGCACTGGAAACAAAGGAAAAATTGAGTTCGACTTCAAGAAGAACTAATAAGCCTTTTCTATAAGTATTTAAAGACCCCGATTTTTATCGGGGTTTTTTTATGACTTTTGTTTAAAATAATTTTACAATGAAGCTTGATATCCTTGCCCTTGGCGCTCACCCAGACGATGTTGAAATTAGCGCAGGTGGTACCTTAGCCTACCAAAGTTCACTAGGTCATACTTGTGGTATAATTGATCTTACTAAAGGGGATCTTGGTACAAGAGGGACTCCAGAAATAAGAGTGAAGGAAGCAGAAGAGGCTGGGAAAATTTTAGGCGTAAAGGCCCGGGAAAACCTAGGTTTTAAAGATGGTTTTTTTCTAAATGATTCGGATCATCAGATGGAAGTTATTAAAATGATTCGAAAATATCAACCCGAAATTTTAATTACAAATGCACCCACAGATCGTCATCCAGACCATGGAAAAGGATCTGATTTGGTGAAAATCGCTTCTTTTCTATCTGGATTAAGGAGAATAGAAACCAAGCTAAACGGAGAATTCCAAAAGCCTTATAGGCCTCGTCTTATTCTTCAATATATTCAATTTCAAAATTTAACTCCACAGATTATCCTAAATATTGGTGATAAAATGGAAACGAAAATGAAATCCATAATGGCTTATAAGTCCCAATTTTTCGATCCAAATTCTAAGGAGCCAAAAACGGTGATTAGCTCTGAGAACTTTATGGAAAGTCTTCGCTATAGATCAAGAGATATGGGTAGACTCATAGGGGTAGATTATGCTGAAGGATTTCTTTGTCCACAAGACATTGGTACCGATGATATTATGAATCTTTATTCAGTACGCTAGAATATATTTTGGTAATTTGTTCGGCCACGCTGTCGTTGGAGTACAAGTCAATTGCATTTTTTGAAATGGCAGTCCTATCGTAGTTCCCGTAATTTTGCACCATGGTTTTTAAAGCCTGAACAAATTCAGGTATAGAAGAAGGCTCAACCAAAATCCCATTTTCGTCATTAATTTCTTCTGGTATTCCTCCAACATTAGAGCTAACTATCGGTAAACCTGAGCAAAGTGCCTCCAAAATGGTGCAGGGTTGGTTTTCAAAGTTACTGTACATCACTAAGGAGTTGGAATTTCTCATCATTTCGGCTATTTCTTGTTCGGAAGACTCTCCAAATGTTTCAATTAAGTCTGAGTTTAGTTCAGCTTTTTTAATTTTTTCTTTTAGTTCTCGAAGGTCTCCATCACCACCGATCTTTAAAATAAAATCAAAGCCCAAATCGTCTAGCTTTTTAAAGCCTTCTAAAATTCCCGTAATGTTTTTGGATCGTTCCTCTAAGGAAGAAACATGGAGAAAAGTGAAAGTTTCAGGCTTTTCTTCTTTCGGGTAAAACACATTTGTATCTACAACATTGGAAACTTTGAAAAACTTGTTTTTGACCCCAAATTCTTTTATTGCATTGCCAAGATGATGGGAAACGGGTAAAATGGCGGCAGAATTATTTAAAGCTTTTAGCGTAAGCTTCTTTTTGAGACCACCCCAATTATAGCCGGAAATCTTATGATATCCTGAAAAATGCTCTGTAATTAAATAGGGTATTTTAATGCTGGAAATAGCCAAAATTGCTGGATAGGCCACATGGATATGAGCTAGATCGAACTTTTCCTGTTTTTGTATTTGCTTAAGAAAAATACCCAGTCTTTTTTTATAAGAAAGCCCAGGAATATTTTTTTTGAAATAAATGCGATGCTCTATTAACTTTCCATTCGATGATTGATCGAGTAAGTTTTCATGCGATTCGGTTGCATATACCACCGTAACATCATGAAATTCTGCAAGGGTCAAAGCATGTCTTTGTATAAAATTTCCAATGGTACTATGTTCTCGGCTTGGGTACCAACTGCAAACAAATAATATTTTGAGTTTTTCCTTCAATTTTGTTTTGATAAAAGTTTCGGCTTAAGGTCAGTTTTATCTACTCCTTACTAATTTTCTGAGAATGTTGGAATCCATTGCGATCTGTACTAATAAGAATTAATAAAGAAGGTTTTAGATGACTCAAATCTATTTTTTCAATAGAATTGTGGGGAGCCGAAAATCGTTTTTCAAACAATAAACGCGAATCACTAGAGTAGATTTGGATTGATGAAAGGTTTTTAGTGTTTTCTAAAATCAACTGAGATTTAAAAGGGTTGGGGTAAACGGAGAAATTAAGATCCTTAGTTCTAAAATCAGAGTTGGACAAATGGTAGGTTTCCACACATTCATTAATAGAATCCAAATTGGCATAAGAAAGAACTCCGGTTTTGAAATGGCAACTTAATTTACCAGCGCCATTTAAGTCTGGAAGGCCTCCTGGAGCATTTATAAGTGATAAGGAACCACTGCCTTCAATCCAAACAGCATGACTTACTCCGGCTCGAATTGTGTCATTCGCCGACCAGTAAAATGATTTGCTAATACTTCCATCGAATAGGGGAAGTGGGTTGATCGAGTCTAAAGTAAAATAACCAGGATCACTAGGAAATGGACTTATTGGATTGTAAAATCTAATGGAATCGCCAACTGAAACGGAAAAATCGTAGAGCAAAATTTCAGGTTCAGGCTTTCCATTTTTAAGGAATACGAAATATACTTTTTTGTTGGCCACATCTTCGCGAAGCAAAAACTCCCGAGATATATAATGATAGCCATCAAGGATTTTATAGGTTTTACCCTGAATAATGGTATCATCTGCAGCTACATATAAATCTGTAAAACAACCCGTAAAACAATTTGTTAAATGCCACTCGTTTGCTTCTTTAAGCAAAGGTTGGTAAAGTTGGGCTTCCCCCAATGTTGAGTTGAGGCAAAACAAAACCGCACTTATAAAGGGAATAAGATTTTTCATTTAATATGGATTGAAAAGAAGCTAAATTAAATGAAAAAAGCCTTTCAGAATATTCTAAAAGGCTTTTTTACTTAGGGTGGAAGACGGGACTCGAACCCGCGACCCTCGGTACCACAAACCGATGCTCTAACCAACTGAGCTACAACCACCATTTTTCCAATTTGAGAATCTCCTCAAACGGGTGGCAAATATAAATATTTTGGACAAATACGAAATGAAATACTTTTAATTTTTAAGGTTTTCTTTTCTCCTTTTTTTCACGCCCTTTTCGCGTACTTCTAAAGAGTTTTCTTTGGAAATCTATTTCAGCTTGAAAAAGCAAAGCGACCTTTTTGTAGGTCATTATTTTGCCAAACTCTTTGAAGTATTTTTCTTTTAGATTTAACATCTTTCTTTTTTGGGCAAGATGATCTTCTATAAATGCTTTTGCCTCTTGGTCCGACATTTTTTTAATATCCTCTTCCTTTGGTCTTTTATGAGCAAATTCTCCAGAGCCAGCCATCAGTTCTAAATACTCTTTGCGGTATTTTTTATAAAGAGGCCCAAATTTGGACTGTTCGTCATCCGTTAGATCCAGCTTTTTCAACACAAACCCAACTCGCATTTCCTCCAGCTTTTCAAAAGTGGGCTTTTGTTTAGTATCACCCTTTTTATCCACCTGACTGTAAGATGTAAGCCCTGTAAAAAGGAAAAGGCACAAAATAATTTTACTGATTGTTTTCATATTAATTCAAATCTTCAAATTCAACCTCACTCAGAAGTAGACTTTCATCCCCTCCATAAATATATTCATTCATCAAATAATCCTCGATTTGCTCCTTATCCATTTCATTTAAATGGGCTTCAAGTCGAACAAAAGGATCGACATTAGTATCACTAGGTTTTAGTAAAAAAAAGGCTATGCTGATCACAGCTGCTGCACTTAAACTCCAGGTTAAAACTTTGGGCCATAAGCGAATTACTTTTGGTTTCTTATCCACTTCAACCTTAATTTCATTATCAGGAATGGCGAGAAGTAATTTTTTCTTTTCTGCAAAATAAGCTTCCGGAACTTTTAGTCCAGCCTCTAAGTCTTTTTTGTATTTATTTAGGTCTTCACTCATCTTTGTATTGGATTAAGGTTGACATTAATAGTTTAATTGTTTCAGCAAAACATCCTTCACTTTATTAACAGCGTGATGATAACTTGCCTTTAGAGCACCAACAGATGTGCCCAATAATTCAGACATATCGTCGTATTTCATCTCCTCAAAATATTTCAGTTTAAAAACTGTCATTTGTTTTTCTGGTAATTGCTCAATAGCCGTCCAAAGTTTCAATTGTGCAGCATCACCGTCAAAATAGGGGTCGTCTTGTATTTTTGTAGATAAGGCTGTTTCAAAATTGGGATCACTAGAGTAGGTCCTTTTGGATTTTTGAATATGGCTAAGGGATTCGTTGGTTGCAATTCTATAAATCCATGTGTAAATTTTAGAATCACCACGGAAATTTTCTAGTGCCTTCCAAACTTTTATAAAAGTATTTTGCAAAACGTCATCGGCATCATCATGGTTTAAAACCATTTTACGGATATGCCAATACAATCTCTCTTGGTAAGTTTCTACCAATAAATTAAAGCCCTCCAGTCGGGTTGAGGGCTTTTTAATAAGTTCTAATATTCTTTGATCTTCCAAGGAATTCGTTAAGATAAAGCTAAGACTTGAAAGAATGATAAAGGTTTAAAAGATTAGCTTTTTCTTTTTATAGCCTTTTCGGCAGATGCAATTATACTAGCCGCATTCAATCCATATTTTTCAAGTAATTGTTCTGGAGTCCCACTTTCCCCAAATGAATCCATCACTGCTACATACTCTTGAGGAGCTGGGAATTCTCTTGCCAATAATCCAGAAACAGATTCTCCTAAACCTCCATAAGCTTGATGTTCTTCAGCGGTTACAACACAACCAGTTTTCTTTGCTGAAGCAAGAATAGTTTTGTCGTCCAATGGTTTAATGGTATGAACGTTAACCACTTCTGCGGAAATTCCTTTTTCTTCTAATGCTTTTGCAGCTTCCAATGCTTTCCAAACCAAATGGCCCGTTGCGATAATACTCACATCAGTTCCTTCGCTAAGAACTACAGCTTTACCGATTTCAAAGTTTTGATCCACTGGAGTGAAATTGGGAACTTTAGGTCTACCAAAACGAAGATAAACTGGACCTTCATAATCTGCAATTGCTAGTGTTGCTGCTTTGGTTTGATTGTAATCACAGGTGTTGATTACGGTCATTCCAGGAAGCATTTTCATTAAACCAATATCTTCTAAAATTTGGTGAGTTGCACCATCTTCACCTAAAGTTAATCCGGAATGAGAAGCACAGATTTTCACATTTTTCCCAGAATAAGCAACCGATTGTCTAATTTGATCGTAAACTCTGCCTGTGGAGAAATTGGCAAATGTTCCAGTAAAAGGAATTTTATCACCAATGGTTAAACCAGCAGCGATTCCAATCATATTTGCTTCTGCAATCCCAACTTGAAAGAAGCGATCTGGAAACTCTTTTTGGAAATCACCCATTTTTAGAGATCCAATAAGATCTGCACAAAGGGTTACTACTTTTGGGTTGTTTCTTCCTAATTCCACTAAACCTGCTCCAAATCCCGAACGGGTATCCTTTGCACCTTGATCTAAATATTCTTTCATTTTAATTGAGTTTGACAATGGTTGTTGTACCAGAATTAATGCTAAATTTTTTGGTTGATGAGTACTCTGTGTTTTTTGATGTTTTGGAACGGAAAACAGCACGGTATTGACCCGGTTGAATTGTGATGGATTGCCTATTTGTTTCCGAACTTAAATCCAAAATCCATTTCCATTCTGTGCCTTCCAACATCATTATACTCCCATAGCCTGAAGAGCTGGAACTGATATTTAAAATTCCCGGAGGTGGGATGCTAATAGTTGTGGTTTTGGATGGATCTATTTCTATGTTTTGAATATACCGTGGTAAGCTTAAAATTTCGATGCTGTAAGTTCCAGCGAGGTACTTTTGTTCGGTATTAAACTCCTGGACATGCAGAATTTTCTCCTTTCCCGGTTTGCGAATGATAGTATGAAGGACATCATATTTGGCTCTTCCACTTGCGCTTATTTTTAAATCCAGAATTCCTCTTGGTACATCAATTCCAATGGTATTGTGTGCACTTGCGGCAATTCGTATACTATCCTTTTTTACTTCTGGTATAGAATGAACCGTAATATCGTAGGTTACCAAAGGATCCATATATATGGTATCCGGATTTCCATAATTATTAAGTGTGTGAATAAATTGCTTGTTTACCAAACCGCTTGTCCTATTATATAAGGTGATGGCAATATCGGTTTCTGTTGGGTTTTTATTTCCATCCAAGAGGCTAATTTGAGCGGTGGTATTATTCAATGCTTGCGAGATTACAACCCCAAGAACCTTTTGGAACGTCTTTTCATCAGCAGCATCGAAATAATTTCCTACACATTCAAAAGTGTTTTTAAAATTCACATCCAAACCAATACCAATAACAAAAGGTTTTAGTGTAATTCCTTTTTTCTGAAGATAACGCGAAGCGGCACATGGGTCCTCATCACAAGATTCTACACCATCCGTAATTAGGATTATAATATTCCTACAATTATCACATTCTGGGAAATCATGGGCAGATCTTAATAAGGATCTTGCAATTGGAGTTGTTCCTTTTGGTCTTAAGCCCCGAATTACTCTTTTTACCCTATTAAAATTATCATCCGCAAAAGGGACCTCTAATTTAGTGTCATTGCAGTCTTGAGGCGGAACAGGCTTTTGATGACCGTAAACTCGCAGGGCAATTTGAAAATTTTTGCTATCCAAACTTTGCAGGCTGTCTAACATTTTTGTCATCAACTTTTGGGCAACCTTAATTTTCTCTCCGGTTTGCCAGCGAGCGAACATGCTTTTTGAAGCGTCAAACACAAACAGAATTCGGGTTATTTCACCATTTGTTTGCGTTGTTTGACCTTCCCCTTTCAAAAAAGAAAAAAGAAAAACACTTACCAATACTATGTTGCGAAAGTTAACCAATGAACTTTTTTAATAATCGCCTAAAGTTTCTTCTAATTGTCCAAGGGCATTTTCCAATTGCTCATCATTTGGAGGGATGCCATGCCATTTATGAGTTCCAGCCATAAAATCAACACCAGCACCCATATCCGTATTCATGATAATCATAACCGGTTTTCCTTTTCCAGTTTTCGCAATAGCCGCATTTAAGCCTTCTACAACCTGAGCCATGTCATTTCCATCTTGGATTTTCATTACATCCCAGCCAAAGGTTTTAAACTTTTCACCGATATCACCCAAGGCCATTACATCATCTGTTTTTCCATCTATTTGTTGACCATTAGCATCAATTGTGGAAATAAGGTTATCTACTTTATGATGAGGGGCAAACATTGCGGCCTCCCAAATCTGACCTTCTTGAATTTCTCCATCACCGTGAAGGGAAAATACCAAGCGATTGTCTTTATTTAGTTTTTTAGATAGTGCGGCACCAATGGCTACGGACATACCTTGACCTAAAGATCCACTTGCAATGCGAACCCCTGGAAGATTTTCGTGAGTTGTTGGATGACCTTGAAGTCTAGAATTTAATTTTCTGAAAGTATTAAGCTCCTCCACATCAAAATAGCCGCTTCTGCTTAATACACTATAAAATACTGGGCTAATATGGCCATTGGAAAGAAAGAACAAATCCTCATTAACCGCATCCATGCTAAAATTTTTGGAATTGTGTTTTAGGATTTCAAAGTATAGGGCTACGAAATATTCTGTACACCCTAAAGATCCACCCGGGTGACCAGATTGCACGCGATGTACCATTCTTACAATATCTCGTCTTACTTGAGAAGCAATACTTTCTAATTTGGAAATATCAGCCATTGAAATTGGTTGTTTTAATTTGCTGCAAAAATAGATTTTACCTTAGGGAAAGGCTAATAATTGTTAATAAATACTCGGAAGAACTAATAAACAGTGATATTTTCTGTAATTGGATATTAGTATTGTAGGAACCAATTGATATTCTTACTTTTGCGCTCCCTTTTTAAAGGGGAATAAAAATTATATATTAATTAAATCATTAAGGAATGACTCAGTACGAAGCCGTTTTCATTATGAATCCCGTCTTATCTGATGAACAGGTAGGGGAAACGGTAAGCAAATTCAAAGGCCTTCTTGAAGCAAAAGAAGGAAAGGTTCTCAATGAGGAAAGCTGGGGTTTGAAAAAACTAGCTTATCCGATTCAACACAAAAGAAGTGGTTTTTACCATCTTTTAGAATTCCAAGCACCTGGAGATTCTATCCAAGGTTTAGAGGTAGAGCTAAAGCGTGACGAGCGTATTATGCGTTTTCTAACTATGAAAATGGATAAGCACCATGTAGCTTTCGCTGAAGCAAGACGTAAAAAAATGCAAAAAGCTTAAAAATTTTAAATTATGAGTTCATTAGAAACCGGTTCTAACCAATCAGAAATTAGATACTTACAACCATTAAGTATTGATACTGGTAATAGAGAAAAATATGATCGTTTCTTAAGATATGGTCTTAAGTATGTAGATTATAAAGACACTAAATTTCTTGCCCAATTCGTAAACGAACAGGCTAAGATCTTACCAAGAAGACTTACAGGTACTTCTTTGAAATATCAACGTAAAGTGGCTACTGCCATCAAACGTGCGCGTCACTTGGCTTTAATGCCTTACGTTACAGATAACCATAAATAATTAGAGTTACGATGGAAGTTATTTTAAAACACGACGTTGAAAACGTTGGATATAAAGACGATGTTTTAACTGTTAAGAATGGTTATGCTCGTAATTATTTGATCCCTTATGGACATGCTGAATTAGCAACAAAAGGTGCTAAGAAAATGCTTGCTGAAAATATCAAGCAACGCATGCATAAAGAAGAACAAGTAATTAAAGACGCTACAGCTACTGCTGAAGCTCTTAAAGAACTTGCTGTGAAAATCACTGCTAAAGTTGGTAAGGACAATAAATTATTTGGTTCTATCAATAATGCAAATCTTGCTGAAGAATTGGCAAAAGCTGGTCATCATATCGACCGTAAGTTTATCCAAATTATTGGAGGAACTGTAAAAGCTACTGGCCCTTATTCTGCTAGTGTAAGATTACACAGAGAAGTAATTGTTGATTTAGAATTTGAAGTTGCTGCAGAAGCATAATCAAAATTTATCATACTATTGAAAGCCGTTTCTTAAGTATTGGAGACGGTTTTTTTTTGCTCTATGATTTTTGCTGGGGATTACCTCAATGCTATTTGCCTATAACTACTCATAACGCAAAGCATCAATTGGATCTAATCTTGATGCTTTATAGGCAGGGTATAAACCCGAAAGTAATCCTACAAAAACACATATCACAATAGAAAGCAACATCCAATCCCAAGGGACAATAAAAGTCCCACTCATTAACATAGCCATAGAATTACCTATTGCGAGTCCAAATAGAATTCCACAAACTCCTCCCAGCACACAAATAAAAGTTGCCTCTGTTAAAAATTGCAAACGAATGGTTTTTGCTTTTGCACCAACTGCCTTTCTTATTCCAATTTCCTTGGTTCTTTCCGTTACGGAAACCAACATAATATTCATTAAAGCTATGGCGGCACTAAATAGTGTAATACCTGCAATTAATAAAGCTGCGATTTGAATAAAACCTAAACTCTCAATTAAGGTTTGGGATAAACTATCGCTCTTGGTGATACTAAAATCGTTTTCTTGAATAGGATTCAAATGCCTGATTTTTCTCATTTCCGCAGTAGCCTCCGAAACTAATGGATCCAACATGTCAGGGCCGATCGCCATTACATTTAAAGAAAAAGATTGATTACTTCTGCTAAATAAAGAACGAGCTCTACTGATAGGAATGAAAATGGATTTGTCACCCCCAAATCCCATAGAGTTTCCTTTTGGTGCCAAAACACCTATTACTCGGAATCTATTTCCTCCTATCTCAAAAATTTCACCTAAAGGGTCTTTATTCGCAAATAAACTGGATAAAATTTCTTGACCTATTAAGGCAACTGGACCGCCATTTTTAACATCAGATTCAGAAATATCTCTTCCACTTTCTAATTCATACCCACCTGTTTCCAAATAATTTTCATCTGCCGCCCAAACTGCTAAATTGGGATTGGTCTCCTTACTTTTATAACTGGCTTGAGCGCCCCCTGATGCAATAAAAGAAACACTTACCAAACCTGATTTAGAGGAGAATTTGTTTTTAAACTCTTGGGCTTGATGAAATGAAATGGCGGCATAAGGCTTTTGCTTTTTCCCGCGTTTGCCTATGCTTATATTCGGCCCACGATTTTGAATGCTAAATGTATTTGCCCCCAATAGTGCAAATTGGCCACTCAATGAAGCCTTCATGGCGTCAACTGCCGTTAGCATTCCCACCAAACAACTAATGCCTATGGCTATGATTAATGCGGTGATAATGGTTTTTAATAATTGACTTTTTACGGACTTGTAAGCAATCTTAATATTTTCGAAGTAGATGTCTTTCTGCATTTTTATAAAATCAGGACTAAATTATCAATTAAATAAAGACAAAAGAGAACTTACCTTTGCAATTCCATGAAAGAAAAAGAAAAGTTTAAAATTCCAAAGGAGGGTTCACTTGGATTATTAGCATTGGGAGCCCAAGGTCTTATAGAATGGCGCAAAATTAGGGATGCAGCAAAAGTAGAAAATAAGAAGGATGAACAGTAAAAAATTGCTTTTAATTGGCTGGGATGCTGCGGATTGGCAAATGATTCAACCTTTGTTGGATAATGGCGAAATGCCAACTCTTAAATCTTTGATGAACAAAGGGGTTGTTGGGAATATTTCAACATTACAACCCCCTTTGAGTCCTATGCTTTGGACCTCCATCGCCACCGGAAAAAGGGCTTATGATCACGGAATTTTGGGTTTTGCTGAATTTAATTCTGAAAAAAATAGCGTAGAACCTATTCGAGCAACAAAAAGGAAGAGCAAAACTTTTTGGAATATTTTAAATGAAGCGGGTTTAAAAACCAACGTCATTAATTGGTGGCCTTCACACCCTGCGGAAAAACTCAATGGGATTTGTATCAGTAATTTCTACCATCAAGGAGCAAAAGAATTTGGAAAAGAATGGCCACTGGAAGATTCTTCGGTTTTTCCTGAAAATCTAAGACCCGTATTTGAAGAATTGCGATTACATCCCGGAGAATTAACCCTTGCTCATATTTGGCCTTTTATCCCAGAAGCCCATAATTTAGATCCCGAAAATGATGCGGTTTTGAAACCATTAATTCGCGTTTTGGCTCATTGTTGTTCCATTCACAATGCTGCCACCTACGCCATGGAAAATTCGGAATGGGATATGACTGCCGTTTATTATGAAGCCATTGATCATTTTAGTCATTTGGCGATGAAATATCATCCTCCAAAGCAAGAAGGAATAGATTCAAAAGAGTACGAACTGTACAAGAATATAATGACGGCAGCTTATAAATTCCATGACATGATGTTGGAAAGGCTTGTTTCTTTAGCGGGGGAAGATTGCCATATTATGCTGGTTTCAGATCATGGATTTCAATCTGGAAAGCAAAGAACGGTTGAACTTCCAGATGTTTCTGCGGCACCCGCCTTGGAACATCGAAAATATGGGGTTTTCCTTGCCCAAGGATCAGAATTTTTGGAAAATTCCAAAGTTTACGGGAGAACCCTTTTGGATATTTGTCCAACGATACTTCACTTTTTCGATTTGCCGATAGGGGAGGATATGGAAGGAAAGCTAATTGAAGGGATTTGGAAAAGAAAAGAAAAACCCAGTATTATTCCAAGTTGGGAGCAAACGGCAATAAGACCCCAATTTTTAGAAGATGATTCGAATCAATCCAACCAAGAATTATTAGATCAACTTTCCGAATTGGGTTATTTAAAACTAGAAGACTCCAATAAAAAGGAAATCCTGAATTATGAACTGCAATACAATTTATGCCAAGCCTATTTGGATGGTAATAAGCTGAAGGAAGCCATTGATTTGAGTGCTAAATTATTTCATAAACACCAAGATATAAGAAGTGCTTTAATTCATTCACATAGCTTACTTCGTGAGGGAGAATATTTGATTTTAGAAAAATTCCTTAACCAACTAAAGAAAAAAGGGGTTTACGATTCTTCTCTTTTGTTTACAGAAAGTCAAATGTTGATGTTTTCTGGGAATACCGATGAGGCAATGGAAATATTTAAAAACCTTGAAAATAAAGGAGTAGTCTCTGTTCAATTGTATAATGAAATGGCGAGGGCCTTTTTAATCATTGGGGTATTTAATGAAGCCGAGAATTTTTTCCATAAAAGTTTGGAATTGGATTCTGAGAACGCCGTCGCTTTAACAGGAATCGCCCAGTGCCAAGTAGAAAGGGGCAATTTTGAAGATGCTGTTGAATTCGTAAATCGGAGCTTGGAGATTTTATTTTTTCAGCCAAATGCCCATTATTTAATGGGACTTTGTTTAAAGGAATTGGGATATGAAAAAGAGGCAATTCCGGCATTAAAGTTGGCAATAAACCAAGCACCAAAGCATTTTAAAGCAAGCGCACTATTGGTAAGTATGTCAAGAATGGAGAATGAAGAAATGGGTTCGGATAAAAAAGAAATTATTGTTGTTACTGGTTTGCCAAGAAGTGGGACAAGCATGATAATGAACCTTCTTGAAAAAGGGGGGCTGGAGGTTTTCCATGACGGCAAAAGAAAAAGTGATATTCATAATCCAAAGGGATATTTTGAACTGGAGGATGTGAAATCTTTGGGTGTAGATTCCTCTTGGATTCCCAAAGCCCGAAATAAGGTAATAAAGGTTGTTTCCCCTCTTTTAAGATACCTACCTAGTGATGAAAATTATAAGGTGATATGGATAAAAAGACCTTTAACCGAGGTAATTGTTTCCCAAGAAATAATGAAAGGCAATGAAAAGGAGAAAGTAATGCAAAATTTCCCTTTTCAAATGGCCGTGGATATGGAGGCTGAGGAGGCCAGAATTAGGAGATGGATTTCTCAACAAGGAAACATTCAAAGTGTTGAAATTCAGTATTATGATTGTCTGAAATCGCCAGAATTGATTGCTCAAAACATCTCCTTATTTTTAGGTAAAAACCTAAGAAAGGAAGGAATGTTTGCAATTGATCCTTCTCTTCACAGGAATAAGTTGGGGAACTAGTAAGTTTTTAGCATTTTTGACGTTTGAAATCAGCGACAGAAATCTGCCTTTGATAATTTAAGATTGTAAGAAAAAATTTAGATGAATAAAGAGAAGCTGGAAAAAACCATTTTAAGATACTCCGGAGTTGCCACAGCACTTTTGGGAGCTCAGCTTGCAAATGGTCAGGTGATTTGGACGGATATTAGTGATACCACAGTTCAAAAGAATGGAGGATTTTACGACCTTAATATTGATCAAGACACATCAGGAATTGTTGATTTTAGGATTGTTCAGGTAATTGATAGCCTTTCTTCTGCTTTTTCTGTGACAGGAGTTTTAGTAAAAGCTCAAGGAAATGCAGGAAATCAAGTTTTAGGAGCCAATTACGGCAACTATAATTATGCATTTAGATTAAATGTTGGGGATAGTATTGGAAATGGAAGACCTTTTAATGGAGTAAATACCTCAAGAAATGTAGGGTATATGGCTTTTGAAGGGGATGGAAGTGGCTACCCTAATAGTCAATGGGTAGATACCAACAATGGTATTACCGATGGATTTTTAGGATTGCGCTTTAAAGCTGATGTTAATGATACAGTAAGAATTTTTTACGGCTGGGCAAGAATAGATGTTTCCGATTCTTTGGAGTCTTTCACCATTAAGGATTTTGCTTACGAATCCACTCCTTTAAAAACAATTACTGCTGGACAAGGATCTCCTATAGGAATTGAAGAAATACAAACTGAAATGCCAAGCCTTAATCAACGAGCCTTGGTTTTAGATGTTAATTTACCCGAATCTTTCAAACCAGAATCTGAAATCATTTTTACGGATTTAAGTGGAAAAATGATTCGCAAAATAGAATCAAAAGGACATAAAAATTCTATATCCCTAGAGGATTTACCAAAAGGTGTAATGGTAGCAACCATTCGTACCAATGGTTTTGATACCAGTAAAAAGGTAGTTATTTACTAAGGTTTAGTTTTCTTCCTGAATCATTTTACAAATTCGATCTGCAATACTCAAGGATGAGGTTGCAGCTGGAGATGGGGCGTTTAAAACGTGAATGTTTTTTCCAATACGTTCAATTTTAAAATCATCAACCATGGTTCCATCACTTTGCAAGGCTTGGGCTCTAACACCAGAACGTGCCGGCTGAATATCTTCCATGGTGAGATTGGGAATTAATTTTCTTAAAGCTTTTAAAAAGAGGCGTTTTGAAAATGCCCTTTTGTATTCCTCAATTCCTTGCTTGTAATGCTTTCCAAACAATTTCCAAGTGCCCCTAAAAGTCAAAGCTTGGACACTATCTTTCAAATTAAAAGAAGTTCTAGTATAACCTTCTCTTTTAAAAGAAAACACGGCATTTGGACCACATTCAACACTGCCGTCAATCATCCTGGTAAAGTGGACTCCTAAAAATGGAAAATCAGGATCCGGGACTGGGTAAATTAAATGTTTAACTTTTGATTTGCCTTTTTCACTTAATTCATAATAGTCACCCCTAAAACCTACAATCTGCATGTTCAAATTGGCGCCATCTTTTACAGCCATTCTATCAGACTGCAAACCACTACAATACACCACTTGATCCAGCTGAAATTCACCTTTATTGGTTTCAATAATAGTATGACCGTCATTTTCTTTAGAGCCTAAAACTTTGGTTCCCAATAAGAGCTTGCTTTCTGGATTTATTGCCTCTACCTGTTCGGCAAGTTTTTCACTAAACTGAACATAGTTAATAATACCAGCTGCAGGAACTTTTATTGCTTTAATACCTGTGCAATTAGGCTCTATTTCCTTAATCTCTTCAGGTCCGATTAGTGAAATACCGTCTATTTTGTTAGCAATTCCCCTTTCGTAAATTCTTTGAAGAGCGGGTAGTTCAAATTCCTCTGTTGCAACGATAATTTTGCCGCATACATCATGTTCTACCTGGTATTTGTTTGCGAATTCTAAAAGTTGCTCTCTTCCGTTTATGCAGTTAAGTGCTTTATAAGAACCTGGCTTGTAATAAATCCCAGAATGGATAACTCCAGAATTTCTTCCTGTTTGATGTTTACCAATGGCCGTTTCTTTTTCAAAAATGGCGATTTTACTTTCTGGGTTTTCAAGTTGATATTTATAGGCAGTTGCCAAGCCCACTATACCTCCTCCTACTATACCAAGGTCAAAATTTTGTAGCATTTATCTCATCAATTTTCGCTTGGCAATTTAGGTCTTATTATTGTAAAAACTCGCGAAATATTGAAGCCAAAATGAATATCTCCATCCGCCCAGCTATTTCGTGTATCGGTAATTACCAATGGTTCGCTAATCGCCTGTGAATTCGTAAGGAATAACTGAAAAACATGACCTCCAGTTTCAATGTCAAACCCGATGGATAGCGAGTTGTTGGTGTTTTGAGTATTGCCATTAGCATCCTGGTAAGTATATGGACTTAGCTGAGGTATATATTCAATATTAAGGGCGTGCATTGGCGTAAACTTATACCTGGCTCCAAGTCCAATGGCAAAAACGCTATTGTCAAAACTCTCCAATTCCACTATATTATTATGAATATGTGTAGGGGTAATAGCTGCCGAAAATTTGGAATTGAATTTACGTGCAATTACCAATTGGTTTACAAATCTCAATCTCTCCGTTTCTTCATGAGGAAGGCCATCCGTAAACTTTAAACTCTCATAATAAATACCCGAAAAACCAGTAATGGTTACTGGAAAGTTTTTGGCTCCTTTACTTTGTCTGAACAATCTATATTTTGCAAAACCGTCGTACATTTTTCTAAATGAGGCATGACTTACACCTACATTCAGCCAATCCAAAACAGAATAATCAAAGCTCATTCTGATTTGTGCATTATCAAGTCCAGCGAAATTGTAAAGGAAATCATCATTAAAAGATCCGAACCTGTGCGATATTACATATTGCATTACTCCCTTGTGAGGAAGTTCTGGAGATTGAAGATTTACAACCTTAGTACCTTTAAAAGTGGCAAAGGCATATTCAATTTCTGGTTCTTCCTCAGACTCTAATAAATCCAAAAGATCGTCTTGAGCGTAAATTGAAGAAGAGATAAAAAGGAGGGCGAGAATAAGACTTAGTTTATTTTTTAGCATAAGTGATCTTAACTGTAATTTTTAAATTTTCAGAAATATTGTCTTTTTTGGCCGCTGGAATATTCACTCCATAATCGGAAGCCTTAATTGTAAATTCAGAGTTTAAGCTCACCACCCCATCTTTTATTGTAATTGTAGCGGGTTCGGATATTTCTTTATCCTTGCCTTTAATTTGCATGGTTCCCTTAAAAGTGGCCTCAAAAGTTCCATCTTTTGTAAAGTCCAAATTTTCAAAGTTTTCTATAGACCCTTTGAATGTGGCTTTTGGAAACTCATCACTCATCAAATAGTTTTCATTGAAATGCTCCTGCATTAAAGCTTTGTCGAACTGAAAGGATTTAATCTTCACTAAAAAAGCGAAGTTTCCAGAACTGAGATCTAAAACACTGGTAACAAGATTGTTTTCGGCTTCAATGTTTTCTAAAGCTGCAGCTGAAAAGAATTTTACATAACCGTCTCTAGCAGCTAATTTTTGTCCGAAGGAAGAGAATGTAATTGCGAATAGCACCACACTCATTGAAATACGTAGTCTCATAATTTAATTGTTTAATTAATAATTCATCATCCGCTTATGCAGATAGTTAATAGTCTGATTTCAAATAATAGAAACAGAATAAACGTCACTAAAATTCAAAATAATAAAAATGTTACTCTTGCGGATTTACAACCCATTAAGTTAATTAGTTCAGAATTGGATAAAAAAAACTAGAGTTCCATTTATCCTTCAATTTTATTCGAAGCTTCCCATTTCTTCAAATATCCTGAATTAATTAGAGCATTTAACTTAAAACAAAATGCCTCGTTCACCTGAGTTGCGGTAGAAAAATCGGTAAACAATATCGGGGTCAAATATAAAGTTTAAATTCACTTTTCCAATTTCTTTTTTGAAAGTTTCAATTGCTTACCAGCAAATTTGACTAAGTTTAGCGCCTAATATTAATTTAAAATGTGCTTTTATGAACTTTAAAAAGATTTTAAAAATTGGTGCTGTACTTGCCGTTATTGGCGGTGGTATTGTACTCTATCAATTTAACAAACCCCATAGAGATATGGTAGGAGAAGACGCTTCTCTGGAGATTTCTGCAAGTCAGTTGGCAACTGAATATTCTCAAGATGAAGGAGCAGCAAATGCCTCTTACATTGATAAAGTAATCGCTGTAAAAGGTAAAGTTTCGGAATCAGATGCAGACCATATTAAATTGGAAGGTGGAGTATATGTTAGTGGAGATTTTTCCTCAATTGAAACTGCCATAGGTGACGAAGTAACGGTTAAGGGAAGAATAACCGGTTATGATGAATTATTCGAAGAGGTTAGCTTGGATAATGGAGTTTTGGATTGATATTAACGGACGTGTTTTGTTCTTTTAATCCTTAGAATTAGTAAATAACCAATTACGAAAAATACGACAAGAGATAGGGCGCTGGCCTTCATATTATTGTCATAGATTTCTAGAAGTAAGCCGAAAGTTAAAGTACCGATTACCACCGCAATTTTTTCAGACACATCGTAAAAACTAAAATAACTCGCATGGTTTTGTGTGTCTTCACGAAGCATTTTTGAAAACGTACTCCTACTCATGGATTGTATTCCACCCATTACCAATCCTACTACTCCACCTACTGCATAAAATTTAAGATCTATATTCGGATCTCCTACTGTTAGGGAATAAGCTAGGCCACAAACCAAGGCCCAAACTATCAAGCTCACTTTTATAGATTGCAGATTACCAAACTTTGCCGAAATCTTAGAAAACAATAAGGCACCAATAACAGCGACAAATTGGATAATTAAAATGGTGATGATAAGTTTTTCCTTTTCAATTTCTAAAAAATCCCCATATAGAACGGCAAGCATAATAACCGTTTGAACCCCCATACTGTAAAAGAAAAAACTGTATAAAAACCGCCTTAATGACTTTTGCTCTTTTAATTCAAACCAAACCTTTTTAAACTCCTGAAAACCCTTCCAGATATATTTCTCTCCAGATTTTCTTTGGTAAGGATTATTAGGTAATTTTCTCAAGGTAAATTGTGCAAAACCTAACCACCAAAGGCCCACCAGAATAAAGCCAAGTCGGATCGGACCGCCTTCATTTGGGTAACCCAGTGCTTCAAAATTCCCCATCATTATTAAAATAATAATAAGTAAAATGGACGCACCAACATATCCAAGAGAAAAACCTTTTGCACTTAAAGAATCATGTTCTTCAGGTGGTGCAATCTCCGGTAAAAATGCATTGTAAAAAACCAAACTACCCCAAAATCCCACACTTGCGATAATGCTCATGGCTAATCCAAAAACTAAATTATCACCATTGAAAAAGTACAGGCCCATACAGGCAAGTGAGCCCATATAGCAAAAGAATTTTAGAAATTTTCGCTTGCTTCCTGTATGATCTGCAATTCCTGACAATAAAGGCGAAAGGATGGCTACGATTATAAAAGCGACTGATATGGAATAGGAATATAGTGCCCCGCTGGAAAGTTTATTTCCGAAAAATTCTACAAATTCCGGTGTCACGCTTGCAAAATATAGCGGGAATATTGCGGTGCTAATAACAAGGGAGTAAACCGAATTGGCCCAGTCGTAAAAGGCCCAAGCATTCTTAACTTTCTTTTCCATTTTTCGAATATAGATAAATTAAAAAGGCTAATTGTAATGGGAATACTAATGCAAGCTTATCTTTGTTCGCTATGATTTTAGATTC
>CAKZNE010000068.1 GCA_937129395.1 uncultured Cryomorphaceae bacterium
GAATGTTGTGAAACCTCCAAACTATAAAAAGGCATTGAGCTTTATTGATAATTATCCAATGTACAATGGTCAGCCATATTATCAGTTTTTAGATTTAAATTTTCAAGATTTTGATTTAACAATTGATAAAAGGAAGCCTAAGAGTAGTTTTAAAAAATATTGTATAAATAAATATTTAAATACCCTAGTATATTATTCAATGTGCTTGTCTCAAAAGAAAAGGAAAAAGTATAAAGAGAAAAATATGGACCTACTTTTAGGGTCAATAATTAAAAATGAAGCGTATTGGCAATACTCCGAAACCCCAGAATTATTCGAACAGTTTTTTAAGAAGATCAAGAATTAATTGATTTAGGTTGATAAAAAACGAATTACAAAATGCGATTTAGGGCGAACCAAAAAAAATGAAAAATTATCTTGAAAGAAAAGAGGGGAAGATCAGCGGATTTAGAATGGAATCTGGGAGGGTGAAGAATTTGAAATTTGTAAGGAGTGGGTTATAGTAAAAATAATTAGTTAAAAGTGAAAACAGAAAGTTTAGAAATGAATTTAGAGAAAAATAAAGAAAATGCCATCGCCTTTTACCAAATGTCGTTTGACGGGAAACCTGATGAAGCGGTAAAGATGTTTGTAGGGGATGAATACATACAGCACAATCCTTTGGTTGGCGATGGACCCCAGCCATTTATTGATTATTTCCTTCGAATGTTTAAGGAATATCCAAACAAAAGCATTGAATTTGTAAGGACCATTGCCGAAGGAGATCTAGTGGCGGTTCATACCCACCAAATTTGGCCAGGAAATGATCAATATGTTACCATGGATTTCTTTCGTTTTGATGAAAAGGGAAAAATTTGTGAACATTGGGACGCCATGCAGCAAATTCCAGAGGACTCGGCCAATGGGAATACTATGTATTAATGAGGGTTGTATTTGAATTGGTGAAGCTGAAATAATAAAAGTAATTAATGAAAGCAATTATTACAGGAGCTACAGGAATGGTAGGAAAAGGCGTTTTATTGGAATGTCTTGACGATCCAAGAGTGGAAAAGGTATTGGTTATTAATCGCAGTGAGCTCGGTATTAAACATCCAAAAATAATGGAGCTAATACATAAAGATTTTAGCGAGTTCTCTTCTGTGAAAACAGAACTTTCGGCTTATGATGCCTGCTTTCATTGCATGGGAGTTTCTTCTGCAGGAATGAAGGAGGAGAAATTTACAGAATTAACTTATGGAATCTCCGAGGCCTTAGCGACAACATTATTCAGCTTAAATTCGAAGATGGTTTTTACCTATGTTTCTGGCTCTGGTACCGACAGTTCCGAAAAAGGAAATACAATGTGGGCAAGAGTAAAAGGAAAAACTGAAAACATGATTTTGAATATGGGCTTTAAGGACGCTTATGCTTTCAGACCAGGGGCTATTTTGCCCGAGCGGGGAATAAAATCCAAAACCCAATTATACAATGTTCTTTATATTCTTTTAAGACCTCTTTTTCCCCTAATGAAAAGGATGAAATCCGTTACTACTACAAGTATTTTGGGTAGGGCAATGATCAATTTGTATTTTGAACCTCAAGATTTAAAACATTTGGAGGGTAGAGATATGAATTGGCTTGGAGAACCATGAATTATTTTTGCTACCTTTGGCGTTAGTAACGTTATTCGGTATTATGATAATTTCTTTTGGCTCAAAGGATACTGAGCGAATTTGGGTCGGCTCTAGGGTAAAGAAAATGCCTCTTGAAATTCAGAATATTGGACGAAGGAAATTGAGAATGTTAAACAGTTCTATTGACATTATGGACTTAAGAATTCCGCCTTCTAATAGATTGGAAAAACTATCAGGAAACTTAAAAGAATTTTATAGCATTAGGATTAACAAACAGTGGCGAATTATTTTTCTTTGGGAAAACGGAAATGCGGAGAAGGTTGAAATTATAGATTACCATTAAATAGAAAATTATGGAAAAGTTGGCGAACATACACCCGGGGGAAATTTTGAACCTTGATTTTTTGGAGCCTTTAGAAATTACAGCTTATAGGCTGTCAAAGGATTTGAATATTCCTCAAACTCGTATTTCTGAAATCCTAAAATGTAAAAGAAGAATAACCGCAGATACAGCTTTAAGATTAAGTAAATATTTTGGTAATTCTGCAAAATTCTGGCTTGGGATACAGGATGATTATGATATTGAAGAAGAAAAATTTAAAAAGGAAAAGGAATTAGGGCAAATCAAACATTACACAAATAAAAATGTAGCCTAATTGTTTTCATCCCTTATTAATCTCCGCCTATTTAAGGGTCATTAACTAATTGAAGTTATTTTTGGACGATGATTAATAATTTTCCGATCTAATTTTAGAATAATTTCCAAACTTCAGTTCAAATGAAACATTCCCATTGCCTTTTCTACCTTATTATATTTATATCCCTTCAATCTTGTGAGTTTAATCAATCTGTAAACAAAGACCTTACTACGGGAGCCTACTCTCGTGGCAATGGTATTGGGGTAGGAGGAGTCAGCATGGAGATCAATGGAAATCCGGAGAATCGAAATGAATTTATTTCTGGAGAAACTGTGAATTTTTTTTTTAATGGGGTTGAAGGATTGACGTCTGAAAATGGGAAAACCTTTCCAGGCATTTCCATGTGGATACTAAAAAATGAAGACGACACTCTTTTGGCAAAGCATGATTTATTGGCTGATTTGGTTGATGGTACAGACCTGTATCCTTTAGTATTGACCTCCAGTTTTAGAACAGGATTGTTTGAGGTTGGTGTTGATCACAAGATTTCCATTCTTCTTTGGGATAAAAAAGGAGAGGGGACATTTTCATATGAAATGCCATTTACGGTTGTTGAGAATGACTTATTAAATATTGAAAACAATGGATTTGAATATTCTGAGATCTACTTATGGAATGAAACAATGAAGATTCAACAGTTTGGTAACGAAATAGATATAAATAATGAGTATAAATTAATCCTCAATGAATTGGATGGTTTTGAAATATTAAATGAAGTGATTAAACCAGTTTTATCAGTGGAATTATTTGACAATAGGGACTCTTTAATAATTTCCAACCCAAATGTTTTGAAAGAATTTGAAACCACAGGTGTTAACCCTGATGACATTAAAGAGCGAATGGCTTTAACTTTGTCTTTTACGGATGGCGAAGTGAATAATCCTTGTAAGCTTAAAGTGAAATTAAAGGACAATAATTCTTCTAAGGAATTGGAGATAAGCGCTCAGTTGAACTTAAATTAAAAAATGATCAACATTGATTGGGCTAATCCTTACAATTGCTACAGTTATTTTCATTTTAATCCAATGGAATTCCAAGGTGGAGTTTTACAAAATGAAAAGGGGGGCAAAACTACTAATGGCCGAGGTTGTAGAATACAAAACCGAAAGGATAGAAATAAAAAGAAATCACTACAGGACCGTAATTTACCCACTTGTTAGGGTAGAAGGAATTGAATCGAGATGGGTTAAACTAAAATACCAAGAAGGAATTTTTAAAGAGCTTAAAATAGGTGATAAATGCCTTGTGTTTTTCTATGGAGGCGAACTGTACTATAGCTTTGAGTATGATAAAGGACTTTATGGCTTTCTGCCAACAAAATGGAAATTTTGGTCTTAAGTTCTTGTGAAAAGGGAGAATGGCAAGAAAAGGAATTTTAAAACATTAGAAGAGGTAAAACAATTTTGTAGAAATTGATTTCAACGACAACTAAATTCGTTATTCGGTATTCCAATTTTTTGAACCAAGAGTGAACTCAATAAGAGAGTTTAATTCAACAATCCCGTATGAATGTTCAAAAATTGTAATTCATCTTCGCTTATCCTTGAATTTATCTTAAATTGATGCTTTATTCTAACCAAATAACAATGAAAGTATTTCCTAATTTGCTAAAGATATCAGTGATATTGATAGCTGTCATTTTCTCATCAAGTTTTTGCAGAACAAGGTCTTTTCCAGAATTTCAACTTACAGATTATGGTGGACAAGAAATATCTAACGCTTATTTTAAAAATAAAAAGACCATCGTGATAATGGGGCATTTAGAATGTCCTGCAATGATGTATGCTTTGAAAGATTACGAGGCCTTTTCTCAACAGGATGAATCAGGTATTCAAATATTGGCTATTCTGGAAAACACAAAAGACCATATTGACCAATTTTATGGAGATAGCTCAACATTTCGGGGACTTTTTAGAGCTATATTTAAAATTGACAGCTTAAATTTTCCTATCATAACAGAATGTGAAACGGAAAAAGTTAAATACAAAAACGGAGTTTTACAGGTAAAAAATCATTGCCGAAAACTTTCCCGAAAAATCCGAACCCGTACAACACCTACCATTTTATTGGTTGACGAGGAGGGAAAGATTTTGCTGAAGGAAAAAGGACATTTAATTTATGAGGAGGAGAATGGTTTGAAAAATTGGATTTATGAAAACTTTGAAATTTAATCTAGCCCAAATCTGTGAATTTCCTTTTTCTAAATGGATAGGGCTTAAAAATATCAGTTAAGGGAACTAAAATGACTGAAAACTATAAAATACTCTGCTTAACCTTGATTTTGATTTTTTCTGGAACCTCTTGTCAATCAAATTTGGAGAATACTACCATTACAGAAAAAAGTGGTGATTCAAATGGCCTCAGGACTATCGGATATCCTAAGAAATTTAAAAATGAAAAATCCTATTCTATTTATCTCCAAGCTTTGGATTGTGTGCGAAGGGACGATTACAATGGTTGTATAAAGCATCTTCAAAGGGCAGTGGAATTAGACCCTAAGAATCCTATTATTTATAATGATCTTGGTCTTGCAGAAACTAGACTAGAAAATTTTGATCAAGGGGTAATATATTTAGAAAAAGCAATTCACCTTGATAGTAATTTTTATTCAGCATATACCAATCTCGGCTTGAATTTTTATTACGACAAAAAATACGAAAAGGGTATACAAATTCTTAAAAAAGTCCCAATTGATAGCACTGGAAGAAGTATAAGAGGCTCTCTTTTTTACCATCTTTTTATGAATTACACCAAATTAGAGGAGTGTGATAGCGCTTACCGATATTATGGTTTAATTAAAGAATTTGCAGAAAATGATTTATTTCTTGAAAATTTAGAAGGTTATAAGAAAACTGATTTTGATGAAATATGTTTTGATTATTAGGATTGTAGGTTATGAATTTTAAAAGGTTTCGATAACAGAATCTAAAATCGACCCACCTTCAAAAATGAATTGATTGAAAAAGAAGTCCTCACCATTGGATTTATAGAAATAGCCGGAATTTAAAGCGAGCAAATTGAAGTTTCGGATATAATCATTCGTATCAATAAAAACCTTCGTTTCGAAGCGGTCCTTAAAATACTGAAGGTCTGTTGGTGGGTAATCTCGTGGTTTACCATAAAAAATATAGGAAGCCTTTTTTAAAGACCCATTGTCAATTGTTTTAAGTTTTTCAACCAGACCTTTATAACAAGATTTACAACCAGTATTTGGGCGAAGGACAAAAACAATATCGGTAGATTTCCAATTCACAGGAATTTTTGTTTCCTCCAGATAAACATTAAAAATTTCCTTATTGTCTGGCGGTGGAATGCTACAGGAATTTAAAGTTAAAATACCCAAAAATAAGAGTTGATTTCGCAGTTGATTCATTTTCCTAAAGTTCAAACCCCTCAAAAATTAAAGTATTATCTGTGGTTTCAAGGGATTGTAAAAACAATCCTTCCTTGGTAATGAAACTGATTGTGGCTTGGTATTTATTAGCCTCAAAGAAGCGCTCCCTTAATACATTGAAATTACTGTCAAAAACAATAACGGAGAAGGTTCTGTCCTCTTGTTTGTTCACTTTAATTTGACCCGCTTGAAGGTATTCTTGTCTATGCAATACAATTCGATAATAAAGATTTCGGTAAGAATCGTAATGTAAGCCCACATAAGCCGGTTCTGTACTGGATCTCCTTTTATTTTCACTATCAGCCACATTAAAAGCTATTGGTTTAAAGGAATCGATATACTTGCTTTTTACCGTTTTAGTTTTGGAAACTCCACCCAAACTATCCAAAATGAATAATTCATGTGCGCACCAATAGGAAAGAATTAAGTTCTGGTTTTCATCAATTAGGTTCGACCTATATTGCAGAAATGGTCTTGGAGCTTTTTCCCCAGTATAACTTTCTGGGATCATTCCTATTATGGGGCTAATCCAAGTGGAGTTTTCTTTTTTCTTTTTTTCGTCAATTTCAAAATAAGAAGCTTCCTTTTTCAGAAAACTAAAATCACTCGTCATTTTTTCGTACTCATCTTCTAATTTTTTTTGCTCCAATTTCTCTTTGATGGTAGGTTTTTGAGATTTATAGGGATTAATAACGCTTTTGGGATCTAGTGGAAATCCAAGCTCTTTAGGTATATAGTATTTACCATGAACATATCGCGGAAGTTCAATAGGAAAAGACTGGAAGCCAAGAGATTTTAAACCTTCATAGGAGCTATCCATAATCTGAAACACAAAATCAGGAAATGTTGCTATAGTTCTGGTTGTCATCGTTTTTCGATTCCAAATTCCTACCCAATTGTTATCTCGACAAAGCACCAAAACGGAATCTGCATTAAAATGACTTAGTGACGAAATGGTTCCAAATTCTATAAATACTTGTTTTAAATTGTAAATGTTTTCAATTTTCAATAGTTCTGTATTAAAACTAAGGTAGCGCCCGTTGCCATCCATAAATACCAAAAACAAGGTGTCATTTCTTGAGTATTTATCAATTACTGTTTTGTATTTGAAATTGAAAAAAAGACCCTCAATGGGAATTTCAATCTTAGAAATGGGTTGAAGATCAGACTTTTTTACATTTTCTGAACAAGAATAAAAGATGGAGATTAAGAGTAGGGCAGGAATTAGTCGCATTGGAGTTTTCAAGGGTTTGGATTAAAGGTAAATTTAATTAACCATACTGAAGGCTCAAATCGAACCAAAATTAAAAGCCTTTCTTTTCAATTCCTTTTCATGTCGTGATATGCCATATTTGTCCGCAATTCCTTCCCATTGCGAAACTGCCTTTTTTACTTCTTCAATTATTGAATTTGCTTTTTTGGATGTTAATCTAAAATATAAAGCAACTTCTAAGGCCAAACTCAAATCCAATGAATTGTCATTTTCTGAAATATTTAGTTTTAGTCCAGTGCTGTTTTCCACTGGGTTTATATCGTAAGCAGGCGATAAAACCCAACCGTTTTCCGTGAGCAAAAACCCATGATTTCGAAGATGGTCATCAGTGTTTGAAACACAAATACTAAAAACGATTCTTCTCCAAAGTTGCTCAAGATCCTCGTTTACATTGGAACCATAATTTTGGATAAACTCTACCAATTCCAAATAACTAGCGCCATCATGGTAGTCCTGACCGTCCTTGTAAGCAAGAAGGGTCATAGCAGAAGCAAAATGAATTCGTTGACCTGCTTTTCGATCAAACCTTTTGGTTAAGAAGGTAAAATGATTTGAACTAAACTTTTGGGCTGTTGATTCTGCCATATTAACCCCTGCAATTAAGGCCAATTCATAACAAACCATTTCCCAAGCTCCAATATCTTCTGGGTCATTTCTGCTTGGGAATTTTGCAATCCAAAGGGCATTGTCTTTATCGAGAATGCTCGCTTTTGGCCGTGCGCCTCCTAAAGAGGCACCTGGGGCAATAAGCATACTTAACCAATTTAAATATTCTGGATCATCAACAACATCATTTTTCTCAAGTTTTAAACTGATCTGTTCCAATTCTCTTAGGGAGGCCCAAGGTGGGCTGGAGCGTTTTTTATTATTATCTAAAAAAGGCCCATTATTCTCCAATTTAAAGCGAAGGCCCCCCATTCTATGCTCATCAAACACTCCTAATAAATAATCTGTTTCAAAAAGATTCCTTTCCTTATTGTTAGTTGCTCTAGCCAATGCGGCTTCTCTTCTTCGCATTAATATTCTTCCCCATCTATCAGGAGAGGAGTCTAGAAATATCCCAAAATTATCATTGTCTTCATCCAAATAATGCAATCCCGGGTATAACTGCAATCGTGGGTCTAAAGCCTGAGCAGGTGCGCTTTTGAGCCATTCTGGATTATATTCAAATGAGAATATTTCTTTTCCTCGTAATCGGTCGGAAAATAGACTACCCATTAATAGTGGCTTTGCGAAACCTTGCCAGTCTGCATAGACATAAATAAGACGTTTATTATTTTGCTTGGCCATTTTATTATTGTCTTTTAGGGGCTCTTTGTTTAGAAACAATACCTGCATCTTGTAGTTTTCGACCCAAAACATCATCTTGACCTAAAAGCAAAAAGTCCTTTTCTAATCCTAAGACTTGCATTACCAAAAAATAGGAACCGATACTTACACTGCTGGCACCCTTTTCAATTCTAGTCAGGGTAGTTCTACCAATATCGGCTCTTTGAGAAACTTGTTCCGTACTAAGTTTGCGCCTTAATCGAGCAAGCTTAATATTCTCGCCCATTTCGCTTAATATTCTTTTAGAACGTGGTAAAAGAACAATTTGTTTTTTTGGCATAATGATTCATATAGTACGCAAATATAGTCTTTTTGTTTACCTTATGAAACGTTATGAGAAGTGAAAGGACTTAATATTTTCTTAATAAATCCCTTTTCAAACCTATCCAAATCTTAAATATTTAAACAAAGCAAAAATTTAGTTTAAAATCTTACCTAGGATAAAATAATTGAGCGATGAAATAAAAACATCAGTAAACAGGTATTATCATCAAAAACAACCGAGCGGCCGAATTATCTTAATTACTTTTACCGCATGAATACTTTCGAAGATTTAAAAATGAAAAAGCAGTTGCAAAATGCTATTGCTGATTTAGGTTTTAAAAACCCAACACCAATACAGGAGGAGTCCTATTCTCCCATTTTATCTGGTGGGGATTATGTAGGTATAGCCCAAACAGGAACGGGAAAAACCTTAGCTTATCTGCTACCTATTTTACAAGATCTAAAGTATTCCGAACAATTGACTCCAAGGGTTTTAATAATGGCGCCCACAAGAGAATTGGTAATTCAGATTGTAGAGCAAATTGAAAAATTGATTCCATTTCTCAGTGTTAGAGTTTTAGGTGTATATGGTGGAACCAATAATATTGGTCCACAAAAAATGGCCGTAAACGAAGGTCTCGATATTATTGTTGGCACACCCAGAAGGTTGTATGATTTGGTTTTAAGCAACTATTTAAAACTTAAAACCATAAAAAAACTGGTTATCGACGAGGTGGATATTATGCTGGATTTCGGATATAAAACTCAGTTGAAAAACCTTTTTGAAAAAATTCCCGCAAAAAGACAACACATTCTTTTTTCGGCTACGATGACAAGTTATGTTGACGAGTTAATCGATGATTTTTTAATAAATCCAGTAAAGAAGACAATTTCTTTAAGTGGTACTCCATTGGATACTATTAGTCAGAAAGCCTATGCTGTGCCTAACTTTTTTAGTAAATCCAATTTATTAAATCACCTTTTAAAGGATAGGGAAGAGCATCATAAGGTTTTAATTTTTGTGGGTACAAAAACCAATGCAAACCGTTTGAGTGAAACTTTGGAATTTGGTTCAGAAACCTCCATTATCCATTCCAGCAAGGAACAAAATCATCGAACCAAATCCATTGAAAGTTTTGTGGATGGAACGAGCAGAATTTTAATTGCCACAGATGTAATATCGCGTGGAATTGATATTGACCAAATCTCAACAGTTATTAGTTTTGATACTCCTTATTACCCCGAAAACTATATTCACCGTATTGGTAGAACGGGTAGGGCAGGGAAGACTGGGAATGCCATTTTACTATATGGAGAAAAGGAAGTGGAGTTAAAAGATGCGATTGAAACGCTGATGAATTATAAAATTCCACTTTTAGAGATCCCTGAAGAGGTAGAATTAACAACAAAGCTTACTCCAGAAGAAAAGGAAGCGCCGATAGAGCAAATAGAATTGTCGGATAAAACCAAGGACCTGAGGGTAGTTGGACCATCATTTCACGAAAAATCTGCAAAAAATAGCCGAGAGAAAATTGAAAAGAAAAGTTATTCCGTGGCTATGAAGGAGAAATACAAAAAGCCACTTCGCAAAGGGGATAAAATCCAGAATAGGAAAAAGAAAAAATAGAGGAGAAGCGCTAAATATGGATTCAGAAATTGAAATAGTCCAAGGAGGGGCCAAGCTATTCCTAAAAGAAAAGTCGATTTCTGAAATAGAAGATTTTCTAATAGAACATAATGTGTCAAAAGCGGATTTCCCCATGTTTTTTGATCAAATGATTATCCGAGCCAAACAAATTCAAGAGCAAAAATGGCGAAGACAAAGAAAATA
>CAKZNE010000069.1 GCA_937129395.1 uncultured Cryomorphaceae bacterium
ATTGCTCAATGTCTTCTATCTTCTCGACATACCCCAACCCTCGCACAAAATATTCCGCCATATTGATTTCGATGGTTTGAGCACCCACATCAATATTACTGCCTTTGATGGCTGCCATGACTTGCGACAATGTAATGCCGTAAGTTTTCATGGCTTCGGGGTTGACATCAACTTGATATTCTTTGACAAAACCACCAATAGAGGCAACTTCCGCCACACCTTCGGCTGCGGACAAGCCATATTTTACATAAAAATCTTGAATGGTTCGGAGTTCGTGCAAGTCCCAACCGCCTGTCGGATTGCCATCTTTATCTTGCCCTTCGAGGGTGTACCAATAGATTTGACCGAGCGCAGTTGCATCTGGACCGAGTGAAGGTTGAACGCCATTTGGCAATGTTCCTGCTGGTAAGGAGTTGAGTTTTTCTAAAATGCGGCTTCTACTCCAATAGAATTCTATATCATCATTGAAAATCAAATAGACACTCGAAAAACCAAACATGGAATTACTTCGCACACTTTTTACACCGGGAATCCCTAATAAGGCAGTCGTCAGCGGATAAGTGATTTGGTCTTCCATGTCTTGTGGCGAACGTCCAGCCCATTTCGTAAAAACGATTTGCTGATTTTCGCCAATATCAGGAATTGCATCTATTCTTGCTGTTTTTAAACTAAAAATTAAAGGAGATGAAAAGTCCCTTATCAAAACAGAGCTTTATAATATTGAAACGAAGGAATCTTCCATTTACTATTTAAGATTAAATAAGGAAGGAAAACTAAAAGTGGGTCATGGAATGTGCTCTGGGGCTTTTAATTTCACAAAGAAAGGACAATATAAAATCCGTTTTAGCCTAATGGGACTATCCGGACTTTCTGATAAGAATTGGACAGATTGGTTAACCTTTGACAGTCCAAACACCGATGGTTCGGAATAATGTTCGATTTAAAGAAAAAACTCTAAATCGAAAGCCTTTCCATCAATCCTTTTATAGAAACCAGTAGATAACTTTTACCCAGAGCTAGAAACCCCTCCGAATGAAATTAAAAGAAAAGATTAAAACACTTGTCAGCAAATTTGAAATATTGAAAAGCGACGAAATTGATTTGATCGTGGAAAAAACCATTGTTGATGAATTTAAAAAAGGAAGCCTTTTATTGAAGGAAGGTCAGCGGCCTACGAAATGTTATATGGTGGTTGAAGGATGTGTTAGGGAATATTTAATAAAAGATGGAGAAGAAATTTCTACTGCCTTTTTTACCGAAGGCGATACTTTTACTCCTCCTTCGTCCAAAAACAAAACTTCCCTTCATTATTGGCAGTGCACAGAGGATTGTATATTAACCATTAGCGATAAAGGCTTTGAAGAAGAACTTAGAGCCGCAATTCCAAGGCTGGATAGTGTATTTCAAGAAATTGCCATTGAAAAATTAAACCATTCTAAGGAAGAATGGAGTCGGTTTGTATCCTCTTCTCCTGAGGAAAGATATGTCCATTTACAGGAGACAAAAGCTCATTTACTGGAAAGGGTTCCTCACCACCAGATTGCCAGTTACCTTGGTATTAAGCCTCAATCTTTAAGTAGAATTCGGAAACGGATCTTGGAACAACAAGGATCTTAAAACCAAACATGGGGCCTTAACTTAAGTGAATGCAAAAGGCCAAATCAGATCTTAATTTTGTTTTCAGATTACAAAATAAGTTTCGAAACTATGAAAAGTAAAGTTGGCTTAAGGAATAAAATTTCAAGGTATTGGATAAGCAGATTGCTAATGGGAGTCTTAGTTCTTTCAATTACCAACTGCTCTACTCAAAGGGCTATCCGACTAAAAAACAAAAGCATTAAAGAATGGCAATCCTTTCAACTTCACCCCATTAAACAAAGTAAGAAAGGGGAAAATGCAAAGTGGACCGTTTATACACGAAAAATAAAAGGTGGAAATTTTATAGAATACCAAATTGTTGGGGATATAAATGCCACTCCTTCAGAATGCTTGTCAAATTTTAAGAAGGACATTGAAAAATTAGCCAAAGGCTTTAATCCTAAAAAATACCCGATTTACGAGATTGTTCGAAACTCTACAGACAGTCTTCTCACCTACGTCATTCACAACGAGCCCTTCCCCTTAAAAGATACAGAAATGAGTGTTAATTATACTTTCAGTGAAGAGAAAGGAAAAGCAGGTGTAAAATGGCGTGAGGCTTGGGAAGAAAGTATGGTGGAACCCTCCAAGAAACTAAGTCGGGTGGAATCCTTCCGCGGTTCTTGGGTTTTTACCGCCATGGCTGGAAACAAATCTCAAGCAACAAATAGCCTAAGTTTTGATCCTAAAGGAATGCCTCGTTGGCTTTATGAGCCCATGGTTATGAAATTCTTAAAAGATGGTTTGAGTAAATTGAGGGCGGATAATTCTAATTAATTGTGATTTTTAGATTTTACTGTTTTGAAAGCAAATGGAGCTAAGTTCAATTAAGTTATTTTGGCTTAGAATTCTGAAAGTTTAAAAATGGAAATCAAACCACATTTTGGAGTTGGAACAATAAAAATTGGATTTACTGAAAATGAGTTGAATCAAGAATTAGGACCACCAACCAATGAATATTCAACAGTTTTTGAGGCGGATGAAATTGAGGTTATTGATTTAGAGTACGAAAAGCTAGGCCTCGAATTTGCACTTTCTTCAGATGATGATTACAAACTTGGAACAATTACCTTCACAAGTTCAAACTATTACCTATTCG
>CAKZNE010000070.1 GCA_937129395.1 uncultured Cryomorphaceae bacterium
TGGCAATATCGATTCCACGAGCAGAAACGTCCGTGGCAATCATTACGTTTACTTTTCCAGTTCTGAAAAAATTCATTACTGAACTTCTGTCTTTCTGAGCTTTATCTCCATGAATTGTCATCGATTCAATATCAACTCTATCCATTGCTTTCTTTACTCTCTCTGCACGAACTTTGGTTCTTACGAATACTAAAATTTTACTTTTCGGATTTTCTTTGATTAATCGTTCTAAGAAAAAACGTTTATCGTCCATTTTCACAAAAGCCACAGAGTGTTTAATGTTCTTGGAGACAGGATCTTTAGGAGCAATTTGAATTCTAATTGCGTTACTTTTAATTAATCCGTAAGCCGTTTTCTTTATTTTTGCATTTATTGTAGCCGAAAAGAACAAAGTTTGCCTTACTTTTGGCATTCTTTCCATCACATCTTCAATGTCTTTCTTGAAACCTAAATCCAGCATATGATCGGCTTCATCCAGTACCAAAGTTTGAACTTTCATTAAACTTAAAAATCTTTGATGATGCAGGTCAAACATTCTACCGGGTGTGGTAACTAATACATCTACCCCTTTTAATAATTTATCAATTTGTCCTTCCTGGTCAACTCCCCCAAACAAAGCCAAAGTCTTTACCCTTGTTCCTTTAGCTATTTTATTGAAAACTTCACTAATTTGTTGAGCCAATTCACGAGTCGGAACCATTACCAAAGCTCTAATTACGGGCTCTTTATGATTTCTTTTTTTCTTTTGAATGTCATTGATGATTGGAATTGCAAAAGCTGCAGTTTTTCCAGTACCTGTTTGAGCAATAGCCAATAAATCTTCTCCTTTTACAATAGCAGGAATCGATTTGTATTGAATATCGGTAGGTTTTTTAAACCCCATTTTCTCCAGATTATTGATAATTTCTGGGGTAAAACTGTATTGACTAAATTTCATGGGGTAAAGATACAGTTAATAGTTAACCGATTTTAAAATCTCATGAGTTTTCGTATATTTAATGGAACCTATCTTGATTTTCTAATGAGAATTTTAATTTTTATCTTGTTTTTAATACCCTCCTATCTAAGTTCTCAAGCATATGTGGATAGTGTTTTTGAATTTGATGTTGGGGATGAGTTTCACTACAAACTTGAAAGAGAAGTTGGTTCAAGTAAAAGGTACGGCTATACTCGAAATAAAATTATTACCAAAACTATTACCCTTTATGGATGGGTAGACACCATTCGCGATCACGGACATTTACTGTTTGTCCATTTACGAGATCGATCAGGTGTTATTCAATTGGTATTCGACCCTGAAACACAACGCAATGCGGATACCGTTGGGCAATCGCTTCGCAACGAATATGTGATAGAAGTGCACGGTACCGTGCGGGCACGAACAGATGACACCATTAACCCCAACCTCCCTACTGGATACATCGAAGTAGATGTGACCGAGCTTACCCTTTTAAGTGAATCTGAAACGCCGCCGTTTATGATTACAGAAAAAGACATAGAAGAGGGTTTTAATCCCTTCCTTATAGTTGCGTCTGCCGGCACTACTGATACAGGAGCAATTGATCCTCTTCAAGAAATTTCAGTAATTGCCAAAAAAACTGAAATGTGGTTTCATGTAGATGCCGCTTACGGTGGTTTTTTCATTTTAACTGATTCGAGAAAAAATAGATTTAAAGGAATAGAAAATGCGGATTCTCTGGTTATAGATCCTCACAAAGGACTTTTTATCCCCTATGGATTGGGTGCGGTTTTAATTAAGGACAAGGAAGCAGTTTTTCATTCCCAGCATTATACAGCAAATTATATGCAGGATGCAACCCAAGAAAATTCAATAATAAATCCCGCTGATGTTTCTCCAGAATTAACCAAACATTTTAGGGGTTTACGAATGTGGCTACCGTTAAAATTACATGGAATAAAGCCTTTTGTAGCTTGTCTTGAGGAAAAGCTATATCTAACTCAGTATTTTAGAGAACGTCTTTTAAAACAAGGTTTTGAAATTGGCCCAGAACCAGATTTGTCGGTCAGTTATTTTTGGTATCCTTCAATGGGGGATCAAAATGAATTTAACCGGAATTTGATGTCGGAAATCCATAAAGACGGTCGAGTTTTTCTAAGTTCCACTGAAATTAACAGCAAGTTCGTAATCCGAATGGCAATTTTATCATTTAGAACCAAAATTCATACAATTGATAAAGCCATGGAAATGATTTTAGATGCTAAGAAAAAAGTAGAATCAGGGATTTAATCAATACTTATTTCATCCACAAAAATCCAGCTTTTTCCGCCTGCCCCTAAATGCCATTTTGGGCAATCACCGCCGTATTTGGCGCTAATTTTCACAAAACGACATTTGTGGTTTCCATTATGACTTAGCTCTTGGATAAAAGGTCCAACCGTATTATTTGGAAATTCATTTGAGATGGTGGCTACCTTTGTAAAATTCACCCCATCGCTTGAAATGCTATAATCTATGGATTCAGGATACCAAATCCATGATTTTATATCCTGCAAAAATCCAGTTGAAATACGAGAAACCTCCTCTATTTTCCCCAAATCAACAATAGCCTCAACATCCTGCCCTTGGTAGCCTTGCCAATAACCAGTTCGGTAATTGGAATTTCCTTTAAGTTGATCAATTAGGCTATTTTCCCCTTCAGCTGCATATTGGTTCGCATATTTTGAAAGCAATTTTATGCTTCTACCCTTTTTTATTTTTTTAAATGAACCGCTTAGGGTAGAACTTTTTAGGGAATCATTTTTCGATGCATAAACGCTGAATTCAGAATCTTGGTAGATGAAAAAAGGTTTTGTGTATTTCCTTGATTCTCCATCATTTAAGCTGTAAAAGATACTTGCTTCAGAATCCAAAGACGACATAACTATTTCCATTGAATCAGTAAATGTTAATCCTTTAGATTGAATAAATGGCATAGCAACTATCTCTTGGTTTTCAATTTTTGAAATCGGATAATTCCCTTCCCCAATTCCCCATTTTAGAGAAGGCTCTGGACCCATTTCAAAAATTAATTCCCCCCCAAGCATTATTCTGGCATGTTTTAGAAAAGAAGACGAGAAGGGCTTGCCATTAAGGCTTGCTGACTGTATATAAATATTTTTGGGGCTGTAATTTTTAGCTTTAATTGTAAAAGAATTTCCGTTTTCCAAATTGATGCTTGCCTCTTCGAACAATGGACTGGTTAGGGAATAAAAATCCTCCCCAGGGCTAACAGAATACAATCCCATTGAGCTCAATACATACCAAGCCGACATTTGTCCACAATCCTCATTTCCCGATAAACCGTCAGGTGCATTTTGGTATTGTTCATTTAAAATTTGATTTATTTTTTCCTGAGTTTTCCAGGGTTTTTGAATATAATTATACAAATAGGCCATATGGTGGCTAGGTTCATTACCGTGTGCATATTGACCTATCAATCCAGTAATATCAGCCTGTTCTCTACCGGTGGTTTCACTATTTGCAGTAAAAAGATCATCCAGTCGTTTTTCTAAACCAGCATCTCCACCCATCAATTCAGTCAATCCATTAATATCTTGGGGAACAAAGAGAGAATATTGCCAAGCATTGGCTTCAGTATAATTGGAGTTTACCTCAGAAGGATCAAAAGGACCAAACCAATTTCCTTTCATTCTAGCCCTAAAAAATTTCGTTTCCGGATCAAATAGGTTTTTATAATTCAAGGCTCTTTTGTAAAACCTGTTTGCAACTTTCTCCTCGCCTATTTCATTTGCAAATTCGGCTATACACCAATCGTCATAGGCGTATTCTAAGGTTTTGGAAACAGACTCTGGCTCATCTCCGGCTCCAATAAAACCCTTGTTTTGGTAGAATTCTAAACCAAAATCCATACTTTCAGCACTGTTTATCATTGCTTCAAGAGCAAGCTTGGTATTAAACCCTCTTATTCCTTTTTTATAGGCATCAGAAATCACAGATACAGAATGATAACCAATCATGCAATTGGTTTCATTGGAAGCTAATTCCCAAACGGGTAGCTTTCCTCCTTGCTGATATTGATTTAAAAAAGTTTGGATGAAAGCTTTTGTTTTATCTTGTTCTATAATGGTGAAAAGGGGATGTGTAGCTCTAAATGTGTCCCACAGAGAAAATACGCTATAGCTTGGGTTTTCAATGTTTTTGTGGACTTTATCATCCATTCCTCTATAGGAACCATCTACATCGCTACTTAAGTTTGGAGCCAGCATACTATGGTAAAGAGCAGAATAGAATATCTTCTCTTTTTCTTTGTCCTCAGATTTTATTTCCACCTTGTTTAAAGCCCTTTGCCAGGATTCCTTTGCAATTCGGATGTATTCTTCAAAATTCCAATGGTCGGCTTCGGTATTTAGGTTCAGTTTTGCGCCTTCTATACTGGTAAAAGAAAGACCAATTTTTAAGCTGACCTCTTTGGCTTTAAAGGTCAATTGGGAATAATGGCTGGAATCGGCTTCAAGGGAGTTGATTTTAAAAGGAACAGATGTTTTAAGAACAAAAAATAGTTTTTGATTAGAAGCCCATCCCTCCGAATAACGATATCCGCTAATGGTGCTATCATTTTCTATGTTAATGGTACTGGCTAAAACTTTATCTCGGTGTTTTAAATTTAATAAAATGGAGTTTTGGCTTTCATTACCCTTAAATCGGTAATTATGGATGCCTACTCTTGGACTTGCTGTTAGACGAACATCAACCATAGCATCATCAAGTGTAACCTCATAATAACCAGGTTGGGCCCTTTCTGTATTTTTTGAAAAGCTTGATTTTGTTTTATAATCGCTTAAATCCTCCTGGTTTAGTACAGGTATTCCAGAACTTGGACTAATTAATACATCTCCATAATCTGAAACCCCTGTTCCGCTAAGGTGAGTATGAGAAAAGCCGTAAATAATGGAATCTGAATTGTGATAACCAGAACAGCCATCCCAGCCTTCTAGGCGAGTATCTGGGCTCAACTGCACCATACCAAAAGGCATAACTGCACCGGGATAAGTGTGGCCATGTCCTCCAGTACCAATAAAAGGATTTACCATTGAATAACTATCCTCATTTATAGGAGAATTAGGTTGTTTTGGATTTTCACAAGATGAGAAAACACCAATGACCACAAAGAGGGAAACTATTCTAGAAACTTTCATTAATTTTTCTTTTTTAATTCCTGCCAAACCAAAGCACTCGCACCCAAAATAGCTGCGTGATTATTATTCAAAGTGGATGTGTTTATTTTCACCTTTCCTTTAAAAACATTAAGAGTGTAGTCGTCTAAATAACTGAGGGTCGGTCTAATTAAATGATCCCCGGCGTTTGCCAAACCGCCATATAATATTATTTCTTTAGGAGAAGTAATTGCAATCAAATTTGCCAAGCTAAAGGCCAGTTTTTTGGCTGTGAAGTCGAAAATACTAAGGGCCAGTTCATCTTGATTTTCAGCCGCTATTGAAACATCTTCAGCCATTAAATCCGTAACAGGTATTTGTTTTAATAATGACTTACCTGCGAAGGATTTTAAATATTCCTTGGTAGTTTTTAAAAAACCAGTGGCTGAGGTGTAAGTTTCCATACAGCCCTTTCTTCCACATCCACATAAACGTCCATTTTCCTCAATAATAGTGTGCCCAAGTTCCCCAGCGAGTCCATCATGACCATACATGATTTCTCCATTAACCACAAATCCACTTCCTACTCCAGTTCCAAGGGTAACCACTACAAAGTCTTTTAATCCTTTTACTTTTCCGAAGCTCATTTCACCAAGTGCAGCTGCATTCGCATCGTTTGTTAGAAATACCGGAAGATCTGGGAAAAAACTAGAAAATAATTTCACCAATGGCAGCCTCCCTTTCCAGGGGATATTAGGTGCATTTTCGATGCATCCATTGAGAATGTTACCATTTGGCGCACCTATTCCAATTCCTTCAATGTTAACTTGTCCAAGAAGTTTTATCTGGTCCTTAATATTAAAACTAAGGGCTGAAATAAAATCGGAAATTAATCTGTATTCCTGGGTAATTAAATGAGATTTAGAAAGAACCTTTCCATTCTCATCTAAAAAACCAATAAAAGTATTTGTACCACCGATATCAATACCAACAGCAACTTTATTCATCTTGACCAATATTTTTTATTTTATAAGCCCTTAAGGCGTAAAAACTAATATAGATATAACACAATAGCGGAACTATAAATGCCAATTGCAAATGACTTGTTTCTCCCGTGGAAGAATCCGTGGATAGATAGCCCATAAGAGGTGGAATTAACGCCCCACCTACAATGGCCATAATTAAAAAACCAGAACCAGTATTCGTATAATCCCCTAGCCCCTTTACAGAAAGAGAAAATATGGTAGGAAACATTACGGAATTAAAAAAGCCGATGGCCAAAACGCTGTACATTGCAAAACTTCCAAGTCCCAACATCCCAATCACCACCAAAGCACAAGCAGCAATGCCGGCTATAAACAGAATTTTTGAGGGCCTGTATTTCGTTTGTAAAAAGGCTCCTATAAATCTGCCTACCATTGCCCCACCCCAATATAGCGCTACATATTTTCCTGCCTTTTGTTCTGTAAAACCCACAATTTCATCAAGTTCCAAAAAGAAAACAATATTTGAACCTATAGCAACTTCGGCTCCTACATAAAAGAAGATTCCGATAATACCATAAATAAGATGTGGAAAATCCTTTAAACTTTTAGTGGACTTTACCGTAGAAGTTGATAGTTTGGGAAGTTTCGCATAGGCAAAGAATACAGCGATTAAGATCAAACTCAATCCTAAAATGACATAGGGAGTTTGCACTGCTTCGCCAGAAATTTTACCTGAAATAGGGTCCGAACTCAATAATTGTTCAGCGCCTAAAATGGGGGCGATAATAGTTCCAAGAGAATTAAAACCCTGAGCAAGATTAAGCCTGCTTGAAGCACCCTCGGGAGGACCAAGTTCAGTTACATAAGGATTTGCAGAAACTTGAAGAATTGTAATTCCTGAGGCAATAACAAAAAGGGCAACTAGAAAAAAGCCAAAAGAATGATAGGCTGCTGCAGGGTAAAAAAGCACAGCTCCTAATCCGATTACCACCAATGCAAGAACAATACTTTTTTGATGGCCAATTTTATTAATGAGCTTACTTGAAGGCAGTGCAAAAACGAAAAAGGCACCAAAAAATGCAAAATTTACAATTTGTGCTTGAGTGTTTGAAAACTCAAACATATTCTTTAGATAAGGAATAAGAATATCATTTAGTGCCGTAACAAAGCCCCACATGAAAAACAAGGCCGTAAGTAAAATAAGAGGTAATCTATAGCTGGATTTATTCAATTTGATTTTATCAATTTTGATTTCCCTTAATACAAGGGCTAGCAAATATATGTACTAAACCGATTTAGAAATGGTTTCAAAGAAAAAATTCCTCCTCGATTGAAAAACCTAAAAATAGAATTTCTAAACATATTATTAATGTTCTTGTTGGATGTATAATTCTATTCCTTAATTTCGAAGAACTCAGAAGGAGAAAATGTATAAAAAAACTAAATCACCACTTTTAATCATTTTTTTATCCTTGATAATTCTTTCATGTTCGGAAACTAGTACTCCAAATGATGGTTTTATTCCAGGAATCAATCCCAC
>CAKZNE010000071.1 GCA_937129395.1 uncultured Cryomorphaceae bacterium
TGTTGCAAATAGGCCCTTGCTTTACTTTTTTGGCTTGGCTTTTCATTATTAATAGCTATCAAACCAATAAAATTTCCAATACCACTGGTATCGATAGAGGTGTAATTTTTCCGTACAAAATGGTCGTGAACACTAACATGGGGAATGTCAATAGAACCAGAACTAGGCATATGGCAACCCACACAATTATCTTCTTTTTCCTTAATTTTCAATGGGTCTTCTGAACAAATCGTTTCAGATTTATGGCAACTAATACATTTTGAATTAAATATTTGACTATTGGTTTCTTTTACCGAAACATGTGGGTCATGACAACTAGTGCAATTATAAGACTCACTTTGCTGAAAACATTTACTTGATTTAAAACGATCTACATGGGAGGCCATGATAAATTTATCCTCCTCCCCTTCAAACTTTGGCAAATAAACATCCATTACGGTACTCAATTTCATTCCGGGTTTAAAATCAAAAAAGGATTTGTTATCTTTTAATACCATATTCCCCTGAAGGTGGCATCTTTGGCAAATTTCAAATTGAAGTTGGGAAGATAGTTTCGCAGGATTCACAATGGAATAATCTATGAATTTACTGGTATCTGTAAGATCCCCATTTTGAATCTTTTTTACGTGAGCCCCTCCAGGGCCATGGCAACGTTCACAATCTATTCCTTGGGGAACGGTTGCAAATTTGTTTTTGGAACCCTTAACAAAGCCAGTAGGCATTGCATTATGGCAACTCATACATTCTAGGCCAATAATTCGATCAAATCTTGCATTGAAACCATTTTCATAACCGGGGGGGAAATCTAACTTCCCCTTTTGGGCATACCAAGTGAATGGCATTTGGAAAAGATGATCGTTTAAAGAATAAATATGGGAATTGGTATGTTGACCACTTCCTACTATATAATCAACTACAACCTCTTTGGAATAAATGGTGTCGTTTTCAGAATCCAATCGAAATTCTTGTAGATAAAATTGTTGCCCTTTCCAGAAAGGGCGGTAATAATAGTTTAAATGCTCGTCGAAAATAGTTTGATGACCGTTAAAATTAGCGCTACTTTTCAGACTATCTCCCCTTCCAAAAGAAGAGCCCATTCCAGTTCTAATAAAAGACTCGTATTTATCTCTATGGCATTGCTTACAGGTATTTATTCCAACATAGGCAACAGAATCATGATGACCCAAATAGCTTAATTCCGATTTTTGGATTTGAGAATCTGTGGCCTTTTCAGGATCCAATTGACATTTTACAATTAAGAAAATGCCACAACAAATTAGGCCCAAGACTAACAGCCTTTTAGTCATTTTTTTCTTTTAGTAGTTGAAGAATAATTTCATCCTTATATTCTGATTTGTCCCGAATCCAGTCCTTTTTTATTCCACAATTTACAAAACCTTGTTTCCGAAAAAGGCTGAGGCTTACTTCATTTTCTGAAAGAATATTGCAATAAAGTTGGTGTAGGTCCAAATGGTTAAAGCTATAATTTATAACCAGGTTTAAGGCCTGCTTAGCATTACCTTCCCCTCTGTAATCTTTTTCTCCGATTAAAATACCGAGACCAGCTCTTTTATGAAAAGGATCAAAATCAAATAAATCTACAGAACCGATGCAAATTTCAGAATCCAACAATTCAATCATAAATCTATATTGATTGGTTTGATAAATACTGAGGTGACTATTCTCAATATAGGCTTGCATTACACTTTTACTGAAGGGATTGAGGGTTCCGCTAACTAACCAGTTCTCTGGATCATTCTCCCATTCCAAAAGTAAATCCAGATCTTCTGGTTCTACGGCTCTTAATTTAATATTTGTCCCATGTAGTAAACTCATATTTTAATTTTTCCTTCAAATACAAATTCAACGGGGCCTTGAAGCCAAATATCCTTATAAACTCCATCCAATTCGGTGAAACTTAGGTAAAGTCTGCCCCCTTTTGTATTTACTTCTACTTTGTTTGATTGTGTTAAACCCCTATAATTTGCTGCCAGTACCGCAGCTGTAACTCCAGTGCCACAGCTTAAAGTTTCGTCTTCCACCCCCCTTTCATAAGTCCTCATATTTAAGGAAGCTTCCCCATCAATTTCCACAAAATTTACGTTTACACCTTCCTTTTTATAAGAATCAGAATATCTAATTTCCCGAGCTGTCTTTACCAATTCCAATTCGCCAATCTTTTTTTCAAATACAATATGATGTGGGGAACCAGTATCTAAAAAAACATCGTTCTTGATTTCCTCAATAGACAAAACATCAATCATTTGCAGACTAATTTCATTTCCAATTAGTTTTGCTTTGTGTTCTCCGTCAATTGCAATAAAATGATATTCTTCCCGGATAATTTTTAAATCGTGGGCAAATTTGGTTAAACATCTTCCTCCATTTCCGCACATGGAGCTTTCCCTACCATCGGAATTATAATAAAGCATTTTAAAATCAAAATCTGGATGGTTCTCTAGTAGAATAAGGCCGTCAGCACCAATTCCAAATTTCCGATCACATAAAAATTCAATCTGTTTTTGCTTTAATGAAATGTCATTTTGTCTATTATCCAACATGACAAAATCATTTCCTGTACCTTGGTATTTAAAGAATTTTATTTCCATTATTTTAGTATCGTTAAAGTCATGTTAAATCAAATGCCAATGCGGCAATATGCATCCCTTGGAATAGTTATTGGAATTTGAATATCGACATTTAATTTAATTTTTTGCAAATATGAAAAACATAGCTAAAGTTTTACTTGTTTCTGTTTTAGGAGGTGTAATTACGCTAAGTCTCTATAAGGTTTTTTTTGAGAAACCATTAATTCAAACAATTGCTCAGGACCAAATTTCCAATAATCCGGTTCAACAAACAAGTTCGAGGTCCTTTTTACCTTTGGCTGAAACAAGTTTCACCGCTGCAGCTGAAAAAACCGTAAATAGTGTTGTTCACGTCAAAACCGCAGTAAAGTCAAGAGTAATTCCAAACTCCAGTCCATTTGGATACTTTTTTGGTCGACCAAATAGAAGTCCTGGAGGGAAAATCCAAATGGGTTCTGGCTCTGGGGTTATTGTTTCTAAGGATGGATATATAGTAACAAATAACCATGTAATTGATGGGGCTCAAGAAATTTCGATTACCCTAAATGATGGAAAAGAATTTACGGCTTCATTAATTGGGAAAGATCCTACAACCGACATTGCACTTTTGAAAATAGATGGAGACGGGCTTCCATTTTTGGCATTCAGTAATTCAGATGATGTGAAATTAGGAGAGTGGGTTCTTGCCGTAGGAAACCCCTTTAATTTAACATCCACCGTTACCGCTGGAATTATTAGCGCAAAAAGTAGGAGCATTGGAATTATCGAAGAACGTTCTGCCATCGAAGCCTTCCTTCAAACTGATGCGGCTGTAAACCCTGGAAATAGTGGCGGTGCTCTAGTAAATACCAAAGGAGGTTTGATTGGAATTAATAGCGCCATTTCTACACATACTGGTTCATTTGAAGGTTATTCATTTGCGGTTCCAAGCAATATTGTAAAAAAGGTTGTAGAGGATCTATTAGAATTCGGGACGGTTCAAAGGGCCTTTATCGGAGTGAACATATCAGATATAACGGCGCAAATCGCAGAGCGTCTGGATTTAAAAGAAACGGTTGGAGTTTATGTTGGAGGTGTTACAGAAGCTGGTGCTGCAGAAGTTGCAGGTATTAAAACCGGAGATGTGATCGTTTCTATTGATAACAAAAAAGTAAGCAATGTATTTCATCACTCCAGCAGAATCAAATAAGTGGGCAATTTCGTTAATGCTCATTAGATTAGTTTTTAAAATGTATTTTTAAATATTTAG
>CAKZNE010000072.1 GCA_937129395.1 uncultured Cryomorphaceae bacterium
ATTTGCCCACCATTTCACTTACTTAAATCCAAATTTGAAGCATCAGGAATGGTCCCATATTTTAAATTATAAGGTGCTTTCTTATGAAGCTCATTTTATAATCGGCGACTCAATCAAAACAATTAAATCTCGAAGCAATAGTTTTAACGCGGCTATTTTTCAACTTTTTCAGGATTTGAAAAAGGCCAATCAACTTCAAAACCTCAATAGAATTAAGGTGGACAAGGTTGAAGTTTTATACCCCGATGGAAAGGTTCATGTCTTAAATAATAAAATCTTTTATTTTGCTGAAAATGAAGATTAATAAAAAATTCATGAGGAACAGAATGCAACTTTTCAAATCTAAAATCCTCCTCCTTCTCCCCTTGCTTTTGTCCATTTCTTGCCAACAAGAAATCATACAATCCTACACAAGCGAAAACCTAGAGATCAAAAAAATATCTGAGCATTGTTATGTTCATATCACTTATTTAGAAACCGAAGAATATGGTAGGGTCGCTTGCAATGGAATGTTGGTTGTAGACGAAGATGAAGTTTTGGTTTTTGATACACCAACAAGTGAAAAAGTAAGCCGAGAATTACTGGACTTCCTAGAAAATGATTGGAATAAAAAAGTGGTTGGTGTTGTGATAAATCACTTTCATGTGGATTGTTTAGGTGGCTTAAAATCCTTTCATGATAAAGGAATTCCGTCCTATGCTCAAAGCAAAACTTTGGAACTAAGTCTTGGTGATGAATATGCCAAACCTCAACAAGGTTTTCAAAACAATTTGGAGCTGAAAGTGGGTGATGAAAAAGTCTTAAATACCTTTATTGGTCCTGGTCATACCGAAGATAATATTGTAAGTTATTTCGCAGCAGACCATGTTTTGTTTGGTGGTTGTTTTGTAAAATCCTTAAAAGCGGGAAAAGGAAATTTGGCCGATGCTAATCTTTTAGAATGGTCTAATTCCATTGAGAAAACAAAAAGTCAATTTCCCAATGCAAAAATTGTAATTCCCGGTCACGGAGATTATGGCGGTCCAGAATTATTAGACTATACCGCAAAAATGTTCGAGCTAAAAAAAATAAAAAAATTAAGCTTTTAAGATTTTAAGATTTTTAAATAATGTACTTGCAATTGGTTTATCTGCAATGAAATAAAATAATAGCCTTTCTTTAAATTCAATGGGGCCTTCCAAGTAGCAACATATTTTTCGGCTTCCAAAACTTCTTCCTCCAAATTAGCCACCAATTGTCCTTGTAGATCATACACATTCAAACTCACTTTGGCTTTGTTAAAAACCCCATATCTAATTTCAATTTTGTCCCTAAAAGGATTTGGACTTGCACTGTAAATCATTCCTTTGTTCAAGTGAATATCACTTTGTCCAAGCCCACTACCATTGGCATCGATTACTACATCCCAGGTTCCTTCTAATACATTTTGGGAATTTGTGTATAGCGGAATAATTCGAGCACTGGCGTCAAAATTACCCGAGGTAATGGAAGCTGCAGCATCACCAGGAATGCTTGAGTCTCCTTGAAAATAAATCTGTGTGGTTAATTCAGGAAATCCTGTTGCGGATATTTTAATATGAATATGTGAGGGTCTAAAGGTAGAACCGTTTAGATATTTCCCTGGTTTAATCGTTTCAAATTGATAAAAGCCTTGGGAGTTTGTTGTGGTTTTCCCTCTAAGTTTAAAACCCGAATTATCATAGGCACCAGCATCATCTGCTTGCCAAATATCTATGGTTGCATTTTGTATCGCTTGGGTACAATCCAAGTTCATCACTCGTCCGCTGATAATCATTCTCGACCCGGGCTCTGTGTTGGATGCCAATTGCCCACTTGTCAAGGTAGGCGCATTGGCTGTATAAAAAGGACCTTCCCCATAAAAATCCAAAGTGGTTTTATCGCAAGCCTGAGAATCGGCATCTTCACCTTTAGTTTCGGCTTTTAATAGTGATGGAATTAAACCTGCCGAAAGTGCCAAAAGGCCTGTGTTTTTTAAAAATTTCCGACGGTCATTGGAAGAATCGTTCATTAATGATATTAAGAATGGTTAAGAAACAGATGCTCCTTTTCTATTTTGGTTGCGTTTTAAAGATCTCAAATTTAGCCTATCTCAAGCTTATCCTTTTTAATTCAAAAAAATAATGGAACTTCCCCTATTATTCAAAAATTATTGAAACGAATCAGCAAACGCAAGTATTATTTATAAGTCACGTCAAAGTGCAAAATCCGAATCATGAAAAAAATAAATTTCCTACTAGTCTTAAGTCTTTGTTTTATTCTTTCATCTTGTGAGGATGATGAAACTGACGATCCAAGCTCAACAGATAATTGTGTTTCTGACCAAGTTGTGGATCAATCCAGAGGCGCTTGTGGTGTTACCTTGAGTTTTACACCTCAATATGCCGAATCGGTTTCTGGTAATATCCGAACCATAAACACCAATAATATTCCGGCTCATAAGGTGGGTTTATTTGGCGGTGGACAAGGTTCTTTAAATCCAAATGCAATTTCCGAACAATCTAAAACCTATAACCTTGCTACCAATCCTACGGAGGCGAATAGCTTCACAAGCTTAATTCAAACTACAGGATCCTTTCCACAGGCTGGGCCGCAGTATGCTTTTGGGATTTTGTTTAATGGAGTGAAATTAGATCCTGTTGCTGCCGAACCCTTTCCACACGAAGGAGCCATGAGCGCCAGTGCAAATTGGGAGTGGAATTTAGAAGCCACCAATGTTCAAATAGGATTGGATTGCAATAATGCCCATGTACAACCTTCTGGAGAATATCATTACCATGGATCACCAACACTTTATTTGCAAAACATAAATGCCCCAACGGATGCCATGACGATAATAGGTTATGCCGCTGATGGATTTCCAGTTTATTATAAGTATGCTTACGAAGATGCAAATGATGCCAATTCTGCGATTGTGGAAATGACTTCCAGTTATCAGTTGAAATCTGGGAATAGACCGGGAGACGGGGTTAGTGCTCCTTGCGATGAATATAATGGAGTTTATTCCAACGACTACGAATTTGCAAGTGGCCTAGGAACCTTAGATCAAGCCAATGGAAGAAATGGGGTAACCCCTCAATACCCAACAGGAACTTATTATTATGTTTTAACGGATGCTTTTCCAAGTATTCCTAGATATTTTAGAGGAACACCTTCTCAAGATTTTAAGCTAGGAATGTAAATGAAAATTCAATTTATTTGGATTCTTATCATGAGCATAAGTTCGGTTTGGACTTATGCTCATGATGTAAATAAGGCCTATTTCACTATACTTGAAAAAGATGATAAAGTAGAAATACAAACTGAATTTCCTTGGACTTTACGAGAAGCATTAATTGATTTTGAACCCAAACTTTTGGAGGCAAAATCCAGCTCGGAGTTTAAGGCCGTTTTTAAGAATTATATCCAAGAAAACCTTATTCTAGTTGATCGATTCAATAGAAAGCTTCCCTTTTTAGATTTTAAAGAACTACCTGCAAATGGACACGGCCATTCCAATAATTACCTTTTAATATTTGAAGGAAATAATCTTGCCAAGCTTGAAAACAGGATTATGTTTAATATTTATGAGAACCAACAGAATATTCATTTTTTTGGGTCGGATAAAAAGCAAGAACGATTTACCAATCTGAAAAGCCCTGTTTTAAAAATTGCTTTTATTTTCAACCTTGGTTATTTTAGTTTCATTCTAATTTTAATTGGTTTTTTCATTTTTATTTTAAAGAAAAAAATCTTCTCCATCAAACAAAAAACAGAAAGAGAGAACAATTAAAACTATTCCCAGCGTTAGGTTTTTAGAATTTAAAAACCGACCCATGAAAGCCAAATCCAAACTGTATTTCATTTTGTCCTTGGGGCTATTCGTTCTCCTCTTTTGGACTTATCAAAATTGTTATATTTCAGATTCAAATTGCATGTCTACAAAAACGGAAAATGAAATATTGAGTTCTAAAACTTCCCTAAATCCAAAACAAAGGGTTTTTGAAAAACTGGAGAAAATTGGATTAACCGAGCTACCCGATAAAATATTGATGGTGGCCTTAAAAAGCCAACGAAAACTTGAAGTTTATGTTCAAAACCCGGAAGAACCAAAATTGCTCTGCACTTATGATTTCACAGCCTTTAGCGGCGGTTCTGGGCCCAAATTAAAACAAGGAGACAAACAAATACCCGAAGGAATTTATTCCATAGAATACTTAAATCCGAATAGTAAGTTTCATCTTTCCATGAAGGTGAGTTATCCCAATGCATTTGATCGAAAAATGGCTGAAAGGGATAATCGGGAAAATTTAGGGGGAGATATTTTTATTCATGGTAGAGATGTAACCATTGGGTGCATCCCTATTGGAGATAGGGCCATTGAAGAATTGTATTTATTGGCGGAGCATAGTCTCAAAAACGGCATTAAAATTATTATTAGTCCGGAGGATTTTAGAAAAGACTCTTACCGGCCAAATATCCTCACCGTAGATTGGGAGGATGAACTTTATGATCGTATTGAAAAAGAATTGAAAGCGATATTTCCAAGGGAGTAAATTGCCAATTCAATTTTCCTTTCACCTTTCATGTACTCTGCTGTCAGTGTTTTCGCATTAGCGAGCATATTCTTAACTGTACCCTCGTAAACAACTTCGCCGCCTTTTTCTCCTGCGCCAGGTCCCATATCTATCACATTGTCGGCGGCAGCAATTACTTCGGGGTCATGTTCTACTACCATTATTGTATT
>CAKZNE010000073.1 GCA_937129395.1 uncultured Cryomorphaceae bacterium
CTATGGGAAAAATTGGCAGAAGAATTTATTGTTGTTGCTATTGTTTGTGCTCTATTTTTATTCCATATACGTTCATCATTGGTTATTGCCCTAAGTTTGCCTGTTGGAATTTTAGCTGCGTTCGTTGTGATGCATTGGCAAGGCATTAACGCCAATATCATGTCCTTAGGTGGAATTGCTATTGCTATTGGCGCTATGGTTGATATGCTTCGGGATAATCACGAAATGATGAGAAATGAAGGCATTTTATTGCTTTCTCAAGTTTCTAAGGGAAACCAAGATATTCAAAAAATGTTAGACGTGATAGGTGTGACGTCTATCAATGATCTATTTGATGAAATACCTGCACACCTTCGCTCTAAGCCTTTAGTTGGTGTCCCCGACGGTTTAGGCGAAATGGATATGATGCGCTTGCTATCAGACCGGGCTCAGCAGGATGAAGGTGCTTTGTGCTTCATTGGCGCGGGTGCATATGAGCATCATATTCCCGCAGCTGTTTGGGACGTCACCATGAGAGGGGAGTTCCTAACTGCGTATACGCCTTATCAAGCTGAAGCTAGTCAAGGTACTTTGCAGCTTATTTATGAATATCAGTCAATGATCTGTCAGTTGACCGGTATGGATGTTTCTAATGCTTCTTTGTACGATGGTGCCTCAGGTTTGGCTGAAGCAGTATTGATGAGTATCCGAGCTAACCGCAAGTCAAAAAGTCGCAAGGTGCTATTTGCAGGCACTGTTCACCCTATCTATCAAAAAGTTGTCACCGATATTGTCTCGAATCAGGGGATCGAAATTGAAGTGATGCCTATTGATCCAGGCAGTTTATCGGTCGATATTGAAGCACTTAAAGATTATGCTGAAGAAGACTTCGCGGCGCTGGTTATTCCTCAGCCAAACTTCTTTGGTGGTTTGGAATCGGTAGATATGCTGACTGATTGGGCGCAAGAAAAAAACATGTTGGTTATTGGCTTAGTTAATCCAACAGCCTTGGCATTATTTACGCCTCCGGGTGAGTGGGGGCAGCATGGTGCAGATATCGCCGTTGGTGAAGGTCAGCCTTTAGGTATTCCTCTTGCATCTGGTGGGCCTTATTTTGGTTTTATTTCAGTTTCTGGAAACCCTCCTTAGGAATGGGTCATTTTTAGTACTTTGGATTTTTGTTTTTATTGATTCAATCTCTTTGTAAATGTCCATTTTAGGTAGGTTAAAAAAATATGCTCGTAAAAAATTAGAGATCGACAAGGATGTAGATCGATTGCAAAAACAGATTCATTTTTTATCGGCTTTGGTCAATTTTTCTGGCCAAAACACCATGGAGCCCAACCCTGCTTTAAAGGCCAAACTTCTCCTTTTTTTCCAAAATGACAGAGGTTTAAAAGACCTTTATTTTCCGGTTCACAAAAACGATATTATGTTTTTATACCATCTCTACCATCATCAATCGGATACGGAGGAAGCTTTTAAAAGTTATTATCGAGTTGGATTAAACATTGCAGAATCTTGTGCCGACCAAATCAATAAACACACAGCAGAAAAGCAAAGTATATTGGATTTTGGAAGTGGATATGGGCGTGTTTCCCGTTTTTTACCCTTCTTTTTTCCAAATGCCAATATTTTTATTTCCGAAATTAAGCCCGACGCTTTACTTTTTCAAAAAGAGGAATTCGGATTTGAAACTGTGGCCCATACCCACCTTGCAGAAAGCTTTCCAACTAAAAGTTTTGATATTATTATTGCTGGTTCTGTATTTACCCATTTACCACAAGACCTTTTCGAAAAATGGTATGCTGTTCTTTGTAAATCCATCAATAAAAAAGGAATGGTAATGTTTTCTTATAATGATATTGAGCGCATTGCTTCTCCTAATAATCCTGATATTCATTATACAAGCCAAAGTGAAGATTCCTTTTTTAGGGTTTCGGATCGATTGGCAGATGACAATACCTATGGACTCACCTTTGTTTCGCAAAACTATTTATCTAAACTAGCAAAAGACAATGGTTTGGAAATCTATTTTGAAAAAGAAGTGCAATTGGCCAAACAGAAGATCGCTGTTTTGAAAAACCCATCTTAATATTCTGTTTTTAGTTTTCCATTAAAACAACAAAAAGCCGCATATAGCGGCTTTTTGGAATCTTTTATATTTCAGTATTATTAATGGTCATTGCTGCTTTCTGCACCTTCTATTTGAAGATGATCATATCCCATATTCCAAAAAAGGAAGGACCATTTATCGGCCTGTTCTTGAATTACCATACTTGTAGATTTTCCTGCTCCGTGTCCTGCATCGGTTTCAATTCTTATTAAAACAGGGTTTTCTCCCTTGTGATATTCCTGCAACCTAGCTGCAAATTTAAAGGAGTGAGCGGGTACGACTCTATCGTCATGGTCTCCGGTAAAAACCATTGTGGCCGGATAGGATGTTCCTTCTTTTAAAGCATGATAAGGGGAGTAATTTAAAAGATATTCAAACATTTCCTTGCTTTCTTCTGCTGTTCCATAGTCGTACGCCCATCCAGCACCAGCTGTAAACTTATTGTAGCGCAGCATATCCAAAACACCAACGGCAGGAAATGCAACTTTCATTAAATCCGGTCTTTGACACATCGTTGCACCAACCAACAGGCCTCCATTGGAACCTCCTGCTACGGCCAATTTATTTGAATTTGTATACTTGCTATTAATCAAGTATTCTGCTGCAGCTATAAAATCGTCAAATACATTTTGCTTGTTCAGTTTTGTTCCTGCCGAATGCCATTCTTCACCATATTCACCACCACCTCTTAAATTGGCCACAGCATAAACGCCTCCATTTTCCATAAAAACAATATTGGAAAGCGAAAAAGAAGGGCTCAAACTAATATTAAATCCGCCATAGCCATATAGTAAGGTTGGGTTTTCACCATTTAATTCCATTCCTTTTTTATAGGTAATAATCATAGGAATCTTTGTACCGTCTTTTGATTTATAGAAAACCTGCTTGCTTTCAAAATCTTCTGACTTGAATTTTACTCCAGATTTTAGGTAAAGTTCAGATTTTCCTGAGGCTATATCATATTTAAAAATTGTTCTTGGGTAAACATAAGAGGTGAAGCTGTAATAAAGAAATTCATCTTCTAATCTTCCTCCAAATCCGCCGGAAGAACCTATTCCTGGCAATTCAATTTCGCCTTCATTTTCACCATCGGCATTGATGCGGTAAACTTTGGAGCAAGCGTCTACCAAATAATTGGCGAAGAACACTCCTCCTGCTGTTCCTACACTTAAAACATTTTCTGTTTCCGGAATAAAATCCACCCAGTTTTCTGGACTAAGCTTATCAAAAGTTGTCATTACCACTTTTCCGTTCGGAGCGTTGAGGTTTGTTTTTATGAAAATTTTGTCTCCATCGGTATGAATCACAGAATGGTTATTTTCAAAATTATCTACGATGGTATGAATGGGGCTTTTTGGTTTCCTAAGATCATGGATATACAATTCCCTTCCGGATGTTGACTCTGCTGCGCTAATAATTAAATAATTACCATCCTCGCTCACTCCTCCGCCAATATATCTTCTTGGTGTAATATCTCCACCAAAGACTAGGCGATCGTCGCTTTGGGGGGTTCCCAGCTTGTGGAAAAAGAGTTTGTGGTATTGAGTAAGCCCAGAAAGTTCACTTCCTTCTTTTGGTTTATCATAACTGCTGTAATAAAAGCCTTCATTTCCTTGCCATGAGGCACCAGAAAATTTAATATCTATTAAGGTATCCTCAATTTGTTCTAGAGTTTCTGCGTCAATTACAATTAACTTACTCCAATCGGATCCTCCTTCAGATATTTGATAGGTAACTTTACTGCCATCTTTTGAAAAACTCAGGCCTGCCAGGGAACTTGTTCCTTCTTTAGAGAAACTATTTGGATCTAAAAACACTTCTGCTTCTCCATCCCCTTTTTTGCGGTAATAAACCGATTGATTTTGAAGGCCGTCATTTTTTGAAAAATAAGTATAATCACCTCTTGTAAACGGCGCTGATACTTTTTCATAATTCCAAAGCTCTGTAAGTCTTGAATTAATTGCGTCGCGATAAGGGATTTTTGACAAATAATCTGATGTTACCTCGTTCTCTGCCTTTACCCACTGGGCTGTTTCCTCACTTCTATCATCTTCCAACCATCGGTATGGATCTGGAACATTGGTTCCAAAATATTCATCTACAACAGATGAGTCTTTTCTTGTTTCTGGGTATTCTAACATTATTTTTTCTGTATTGCTTTCGACGATTTGTGCCTTCACTTTGGAAGATGAAAGGATAATCGCCAAGCTAAAAATGAGAATTACATTTGTTTTCATAGCTGAAATGGAATGATTTTATTATTTGTGCAGAATAAGGATCACACAAATATAAGCTTTGTAAAAATTGCCAGAAAATTGATGTTTGTCGTTTCTATTATTTGTTACTTTAGGCTAAGTATTTTTAAGAAATGGGTAAAATTCAAAAAATTCTTTTGATTGATGATCAGCCTGTGATGAGCATGTTGATGGATATGCTTTTGATGAAATCAATTTCGGATATAAAAATTGATCAAGTTGAAGGTGGGGCAAAGGCTTTGGAAAAATTAAAAGCTGAGTCCTATGATATGCTTTTATTGGATGTCCATTTGCCTTTTTATTCCATTTTTGATTTGATTCCCGAAATACGACAAATGAATCCGAACATCAGAATTCTGGTTTTTACTGCCAGTCCTGATGAAGATTTAGTAAAGAAATTAAAAAAGCTTAATGTTAAAGGTTTTGTTGGTAAAGGTGCCAGTAAACAAGAAACCATTTTTGCTGTAAAAACCGTTCTTCATGGCGGGCGCTATTTTTCCAGTAGCTTTTCTATTTAATTCTATTTACCTTTTTTTATTTTGATTTTTTTAATCCCAAAACTGGGCTGGAAATTTCTATTTCCTAAAACGTAAATCCTAATAAATATAAAAGCCCCCTCCAATAAATTGGAGGGGGCTTATTATTATATGGCAGGTCGGAACCTTACCGTTTTCTAATTACTGTTTAGTAATTCTGTGTACTTCAACACCATACTCTGTAAACACTTTTACATTGTATACTCCTTTGGCAAGATCAGTAAGATCTACCGTATTGGATTCGTTGTAGCCTACAAACTTGTTTGTCAATAATAATTGACCGTTCATAGAGTACACTTCAACTTTCATATCTCTAGCTGCATCTCCAAGAGTTTCGATAAAGAACACTCCTGCTGTTGGGTTAGGATAAATATTGAATTGATTAGATACTCTTTCCGTTAGTCCAATATTACAAGCATCAATTTGGATAGCAATAAATGCTGTATCGTTTCCACAACCTGCAGATTCTAATACATACCCAAAGTTATATGTTGCAGCTGGCGTTGGAGTAGATGCTGTAAGCATAGAACCCGAAAGTCCTCCTGCTCCATCAAGATCAACCCAAGTACCTCCTGTTCCTGCACCAGCAGATAAATAAGAACTTAAATCTACAACACCAATTGTGTCACAAATCACGTCCGAATTATCTAAACCTGCATCAACTGGATCCGAATAGGTAATCGTTACGATTGACGATTCTCCTGGACAAGCTCCACTTGCCGCAACTGTGTATTTATATCTATAAACACCAGGTCCGTTTACGTTAGATGGTCTAACTCTAATTCCTAACAATGCGCCAGAAGTATCAAGATCAGTCCAAGAACCTCCACCAGTATGACTACCTAAGTATTGAGTAAGACTAATTAACTGACTAACATCTGTACAAAGAGAATCCGAACCATCCGTACCAGCACTTCTTTGGAAGTTAACCAATACCGTAATGGTAGCAGTATCTCCAACAGCACAACCACCAGATGGAGGAAGGATATAGTTAAAGTTATAGTAGCTGTTCGTATCTGCTACAGTAGCATCGAAGGTACTATCCGTAAGTGCTCCTGAAAGATCTACATCAACCCAAGTTCCACCATTATCGTGTGGTCCTAAAGCGGCAGCAAGGTTAAAGGCTGCATCAGTTTCACAAACATTAACTGTGTCGCTCGTTCCTGAATTTGGTCCAGGTACAAATCCGATTGTTTGAACAGGGCTACCTAAACATGCTCCAGAAACAACTAGATCAAATGTGTAGTAGTAACGTGCTCCTGCGAAGTTCACACTGTCAATAGACATGATTCCAGGAAGTACATAAGGGTAAGAGGCACCAGAAGTAGCTCTAAATAATTGACCTGTTGTTGCAACATGGAAATCAATTCCCATGAAATAATTACCAGGCGTCAATAATACTCCAACTGGTACTTGGTAATCACCAAGAGTTGTTCCTGTTGTGAAAGTGTCTCCTATTTGTACAAGATTACCGCCAGCATCATCGAAAATAACAACGCTTGCTTCAACAAAACCATTAGCTCTTACTGTAGTGCTATCAATGAAAATAGTATCCATTACAGTGAAGTACTGTCCATTACTGAAGTTACCGAAACCGGCAGCTGCAATACTTGACATTGGTCCAATGTGAGCAGCAGGTGCTACTACATTAAAGTCAACTGCGTTATAAAGTGTTGTTCCTCCAATACTATCGGAGTAAGAAGAACCTGTTCCTAATACAGTTCCGTTTAGCATCCAAGCCATATCGCCTGAACCTGCAGTTCCTGTAAGAGTAATTGGTCCACCACCACAATTTGCAGAATCTCCCATTGTTGTAGGCATCGTTGTTACACTACAAGGTGATCCAGTACAACCGATAACTGGTCCTACCCATGCAGTTGTAGAAGAACAACTATCCTGAACATAAAATTCATAACACGTACCTGACATTAGACCTGTTACAGTTCCACTTCCTGGAGAGGAAGCAAAGTTTGTTCCTGTTCCTGGTGTAAACCCTGGTGCTCCGTATTGAATTCTAGAGCTAAGGATGTTTACATCACTTGTCCATGTTAAATCTATAGAATTAAGTGTATTTCCGGTTACCATTAAGTTGGTTGGATTCAAACAAGCTGGCTCTTCAATGATACTAATATCATCAAGTCCGTTATCTCCGAAGAAATCACTTGCTCCATATCCAGACTCGGCGGTAAATCTTACTTTAACCAAATTGGCTCCGTAAGTACGTCCAGCTAAGCTATAACCCTGACGCTCCCAACCTACAGTTGGTAAAGTCAATGTGTCTAGTAATACCCAGTTTGTTCCATCCCAAGTTTCAACAATTGTTTTGTTGATAGGTGTATATCCAGAACCACACATCCAATAGAAGAATTCCAAGTAAGGAGTGGTTAAGGCCGAAACATCTACTACATTCATTTCAAGAGTTACAAGAGTATCCGTGCTGGATTGATCCATCCACGCATAATTTCCACCGTTTCCTGTATGATCTGGAGCTCCTGGACAGTTTACACTGTTTAATCCAGTTGAGTATAACCATGGTCCACCTGCAACAGCGTATTCTGACCAACAAAGTGGTGTAGAAGTACCATCGAAGGATTCTGTTATTGGAGCGATAAACGGTCCGCAAGCTGTACAGATATTAAATGGTCCTGTCCATGTACTAACGTCACCTAAACCACAACTGTCTTGAACATAGAAGTCATAACAAGTAGCAGCCATTAGTCCCATTAGAGTAACAGTATCATTAGTAGCCATAAGCATTGTACCAGTTCCTGGAATAAAGCCTGTTGGGCCATATTCTACGTTCCAGTTTGCAGCACCACCGCCAGTCCAGTAAACATCTGCTGAAGTTTGAGTAGCTGAAGCCATTCCTAAAGCAGTAGGAGCGATACAACCAACTTCTGCAACAGAGAAATTATCTACAGACCAGTACCAAGCCCAAGTGTTACCGTCGTAATATTCGAACATAACTTGTAGGTCATCATTGGCATAAGCCGAGATATCAATTTGTTGATGATCAGGAGCACCCCATGCACCGGCATCTGCAGTAAACATTGCAACTGTATTCCATGCGGAACCGTCCCAAACATTTACCCAACCGGTATCACTACCAATTGATCTATAATAATGATCAAAATCTAACATTAGAGTTCCTGTAATTCCAGCGGCATCAATTGAAGGAGAAACTAAAAGTTCTCTTAATTCAACTCCATTACCATTAGCATCACTATCTACTCTCATATAACCTGTTCCGTCAAGGTTTTGTGTAGCGTTAATTGTATGAGCCCATCCGTCTCCTACAGCACCACCTAAATCAGCAACTCTAAAGCAACTTGCATCTAAATCGAAGTTGTTTGTATAAGGTAGAGGTTGAGTAGGACACTTATCCTCAACGGAGAAGTTATCCACTGCCCAGTACCATGCCCAAGTATTACCATCATCATAATGGAATCTTACTTGGAATGCTGCGTTTGCGTAAGCTGTAACATCATAAGTCTCATGAACAGGAGCTCCGAATGCACCAATGTTGGTATTGTAAGTTGCAATGGTAATCCATGCAGTTCCATCAAAAACTTGAACTGTTCCGGAATCACCACCAATTGGTCTGTAGTGATGGTCAAACTCTAAGATTAAACCATTACCAACAGCGGAAGCATCTATTACAGGAGACTCCATTGTTTCAACTAAATGAACTCCATTACCATTAGCATCACTATCTACTCTCATGTAGCCAGTTCCATCAAGGTTCGCAGCTGCATTAATTGTATGAGCCCATCCGTCTCCAGAAGCGGCACCAGCATCGATTGTGTCAAAACAACCTTCACTTACATCAAAGTTCTCGAAGAAAGGCAAGCTTTCAAGTGGTGGGCAAGCAACCGGAGTTACAAAGTTGAAAGGTCCAACCCATGCACTCACATCACCCAGTCCACAACTATCTTGAACGTAGAATTGGTAAGAGTTCCCTGGGCTCATTCCTGTAATAGTAATCGTATCGTTAGTTACGGCGAACATTGTTCCAGTACCTGGGGTAAAACCTGCGTTTCCAAGTTCAATATTCCAATTAGAAGCTCCACCTGTTGTCCAGAATATATCTGCTGAAGTTCCGGTTACGTTAACCGCTCCTAAAGCTGTTGGGGCCGAACAACTTGGCATTTCAATAATGCTGAAATCATCAATTGCATTATCACCAAAGAAGTCACTTGCAGATCCACCTGAATAAGCTGTCATTCTAACTTTTACAAGGTTTGCACCGTAGGTTCTTCCTGTAAGGTCATACCCTTGAACTTCCCAACCAGCAGTAGCTTGATCTAGAGTATCAAGATAAGACCAGCTTGTTCCATCCCAAGTTTCAATAATGGTAAGGTTGGCTGGAGTATAACCCGCACCACACATCCAATAGTAAAACTCTAAATAAGGAACGGTTAAAGCGGTAACATCAACTTCTGCACTTATTAAAGATACAGAGTCATCTACTCCTGATTGATCCATCCATGCATAGTTACCGGCATTTCCTGTATGATCTGTCGCTTGTGGACAGTTCACAGAGTTGTTTCCTGTGCTATATAACCATGGGCCACCTGATAAGGCTGTTTCAGACCAACAGTTCGGTGTAGTTGTTCCGTCAAAAGTTTCGGTGTATGGTGCTACGAATGTTGCACAAAGGGTTGCGAATGTAGTTGGGCCTTCCCAAGTACTAACGCTTCCTATACCGCAACTATCTTGAACATAAACATCATAACTAGTTCCAGAAAGAAGACTCATTAATGTTACAGTGTCGTTAGTTGCTGCTACCATTGTACCGGTTCCTGGGGTAAAGCCTTGTGGGCCATATTCTAGGTTCCAGTTAGAAGCGCCACCTGACATCCAAGTAACATCTGCTGTATTTTGTGTTTCGTTATAAGCTGTTAAAGCTGAAGGCTGTAAACACCCTACTTCTGCAACAGAGAAGTTATCTACAGACCAATACCAAGCCCAGCTGTTTCCATCAGAGTAAATAAATTCTACTGATAAGAAATCGTTTGCATAGGCAGAAATGTCAATCATTTCGTGAGTTGGAGCTGACCAACCACCTGTAGTAGCTGTAACTAAAGCAACATTTTGCCAAGCTGAACCATCCCATACATTAACCCAACCTGTATCGGCTGCACCAATGGATCTGAAATAGTGATCAAACTCTAACATTAATGTTCCAGTAATTCCAGTAGCGTTAATGTCTGGACTTCTCAGTACTTCAAACAGTTCAACACCATTACCATTAGCATCACTATCTACTCTCATGTAGCCTGTTCCGTCTAGGTTTTGACCAGCGTTAACTGTATGAGCCCAAGTATCTCCAGTAGCTCCACCACCGTCACCAACTCTAAAGCAACTTGCGTCTGCATCAAAGTTGTTTGTGTAAGGCAATGCCTGAACTGGGCACTTATCTTCTAGGGTAAAATTATCTACTGCCCAGTACCATGCCCAAGAATTTGCATCATCATAATGGAATCTAACTTGGAAAGCTGCATTAGCATAAGCAGTTACATCAATAATTTCATGTGCTGGTGCTCCCCATGCTCCTTGAGTACCTGTATAGGTTGCAACATTTACCCAAGCTGTTCCATCAAATACTTGAACGGTTGCTGAATCGGATCCGATTGCTCTATAGTAATGATCAAATTCTAGGATTAATCCATTTCCAACAGCAGAGGCATCAAAAACTGGGGATTCCATGTCTTCGATCATATGAACGCCGTTTCCGTTGGCATCACTATCTACTCTCATGTAACCTGTTCCGTCTAGGTTCTGACCAGCATTAACCGTATGTGCCCATCCGTCTCCAGAAGCAGCACCACCGTCAATTGTATCAAAACATCCTTCGCTTACGTTGAAGAATTCGAAATAAGGAATAGATTCTATTGCAGGACAGCTATTCGTAGTTGTGAATAGGAAAGGTCCAACCCAAGGGCTAACATCACCTAACCCACAGCTATCTTGAACGTAAAATTCATATTGTGTTCCAGGAGTAAATCCTTGTAAAGCAGTTGTGTCATTAGTAACAGCAAATTGAATTCCTGATCCTGGGGTAAATCCAGCTAGGCCAATTTCAAAGTTCCAATTACTTGCTCCTCCGCCAGTCCATGCAAATGCGGCGAATGTATCATTCACAGCAAAAGCAGATAGATTAGAAGGTGCAGCACATGAAGGTGTTTCTTCTATTGTTACATCATCAATGGAAATATCACTGTTGAAATCTGTTGTTTCGTGAGCTCTAAATCTAATTCTTGAATTAGTAGAAATATATGGAGTTAAATCAACCAGTTCTTGTTGCCAAACTGCAGCAGTAAAACCAATAGTTGCAACAGCCATATTCCAGGTTGTTCCATCATAAACATCAATATATAATGTAGATGTTAAGGTTGCGTCATTTCCAATAAAGTGGTAGAAATTTAATCGAGGGGCAACTAGGGAAGAAAGATCAAACGACGGGGTTAATAAATTGTTAACTGTATCGTTTGCGTTAGATTGAGAATCATCTACCCCGGCATAGTTTCCAGACCCTGTGGTATTGTCCGATGTAGCACCGTGCCCAATAAAGCCAGATCTAAAAATCCAATCACTATTATCTCCCGCTTCATTTTCCCAACAATTTGGAATAACCGCAGCGGCATCAAAGTTTTCTACCCATGGGAATGTGTTAAACACATCACATTCGGTTGTAAAGTTCATTGGTCCTACAAATACACCAACATCTCCAAGACCACAACTGTCTTGAACATAGAAGTCATATGCAGTATTGCCTATTAAACCTGAAATTGTAATTGTATCGTTTGAAGCTGCCATAGTTGTACCGGTTCCAAGCGCAAATCCTGCTGGTCCATATTGTACATTCCAGTTCGCTGCTCCTCCTGTTGTCCAATAAACATCGGCACTCGTAATTCCAAGAGCTGTTACTCCTAGTCCAGAAGGGTTAAAGCAAGTAGGCATCTCTATTATAGAAACATCATCAATTGCATTATCTCCACGGAAATCAGAACCAGAACCTCCTGATTCGGCAGTAAAGCGAACTTTTACAAAGTTTGCCCCGTAAGTTCTTCCAGTAAGATCATATCCTTTTTCTTCCCAACCAACAGTTCCCGTTGAAATAGAATCCAAATAAACCCAACCTGTTCCATCCCAAGTATGAATTATGGTGTGATTAACTGGAGTGTACCCACTTCCACACATGAAATAATAAAACTCTAGGTAAGGAACTGTTAATGCAGAAACATCAACTTCATTCATTAATAAAACAACAGAATCATCAGTACCAGATTGATCCATCCAAACAAAGTTTCCTCCGTTTCCTGAATGATCTGAAACTGTTCCGCATGCTGTATTTGGATTTCCAGTAACAGTCCATGGTCCTCCTGTTAAAGCAGCTGTTGACCAACAATTAGGAATAGATGTTCCGTCGAAAGATTCACTATATGGAGCTATAAATGGACCACATAACGTTGTAAAAGAAGCCGGGCCAGTCCAAGAACTTACGTCCCCAACAGCACAACTATCTTGAACATAAAAATCATAGGTCATTCCAGCAAGTAGACCAGCTAAAGTTGCTGTATCATTTGTAGAAGACATCATCATTCCTGTTCCTGGTGTAAAGCCTTGTAAGCCATACTCAATATTCCAGTTCATCGCTCCACCAGCTGCCCATGTAACATCTGCTGTGTTTTGAGTTTCGTTATATGCCATTAAAGCTGAAGGTGGTAAACAAGCTACCTCTGCAACAGAGAAGTTATCTACTGCCCAGTACCATGCCCAGTTGTTTCCATCAGAATAAATAAACTCTACTGATAAGAAATCATTAGCATAAGCTGAAATGTCTATCATTTGATGATCTGGAGAACTCCATCCACCAACAGAGGCGGTAAACATTGCAACATTTTGCCATGCACTACCATCCCAAACATTAACCCAACCAGTATCACCAGATACAGATCTGTAATAATGATCAAATTCTAGCATTAATGTACCAGTAACACCAGAAGCATCAATATCGGCACTCCTTAGTACTTCAAACAATTCAACACCATTACCATTAGCATCACTATCTACTCTCATGTAGCCTGTTCCGTCTAGGTTTTGACCAGCGTTAATTGTGTGAGCCCAAGTATCACCTGTTGCTCCACCTGCATCACCAACTCTAAAGCAACTTGCGTCTGCATCAAAGTTGTTTGTGTAAGGCAATGCCTGAGCTGGACATTTATCTTCTAAACTAAAATTATCTACTGCCCAGTACCAAGCCCAGGAATTACCATCATCATAATGGAACCTTACTTGGAAGGCTGCGTTTGCGTATGCTGTGACGTCTATAATTTCGTGAGCCGGCGCAGCCCAAGCTCCTTGAGTCCCCGTATAAGTAGCAACATTTATCCATGCTGTTCCATCATAAACTTGAACAGTTCCTGAGTCACCACCGATTGGTCTAAAATAATGGTCAAACTCTAAGATCAATCCATTTCCAACAGCAGAAGCGTCGAATAATGGAGACTCCAGAGACTCTATCATATGTGTTCCGTTTCCGTTAGCGTCACTGTCTACTCTCATGTAGCCCGTTCCGTCTAGGTTCTGACCAGCATTAACCGTATGAGCCCATCCGTCTCCAGAAGCGGCACCACCGTCGATAGTGACGAAACATCCTTCGCTAACATTGAAAAATTCGAAATAAGGAATTCCGTTAACCATAGGACAATCAGCTAAAGTGGTAAAAGCATAAGGTCCAATCCAAGGACTAACATCACCTAAACCACAACTGTCTTGAACATAAAATTCATATGCTGTTTGAGCGGCCATTCCTTGCAATCCTATTGAATCGTTAGTAACGGCAAACATGGTACCTGAACCTGGGGTAAACCCGGCTAGACCGATTTCAATATTCCAATTGCTCGCTCCACCTGTTGTCCAGGTTAAAGCTGCAGAGGAATCCGTAACATTATATGCTGACAGGTTAGAAGGAGATGCACAGGCAGGTGCTTCCATTACACTAACATCATCAATTCCATTATCTCCAAAGAAATCACTTGAGTGTCCACCAGATAAAGCTGTAAATCTTACTTTAATAAGGTTGGTTGCATAAGTTTTTCCGCTAAGATTATATCCCATTTCTTCCCAACCAGCTGTTGCTTGATCCAAGGTGTCTAGGTAAACCCAAGCGCTTCCGTCCCATGTTTCTATTACAGTCATGTTTGGAGGAGTATATCCTGCACCACACATCCAATAATAAAAACCTAAATACGGGGTGGTTAATGCCGTAACATCAATTTCTGGAGAAGTTAAATGCACCGCTCCGTCCGTACTGGATTGGTCCATCCAAGCATAGTTTCCACTATTTCCTGTATGATCCGGTGCAGCAGCACAGTTTACCGAGTTAAGGCTGGTACTAAATACCCATGGGCCTCCACCACCAGTGGTGGATTGCTCCCAACAGTTTGGTGTAGAAGTACCATCAAAAGATTCTGCATAAGGTGCTGGGAAAGTAGAGCATAATGTAGTAAAACTTACTGGCCCTACCCAACTACTTGTATCTCCAACAGCACAAATTTCACGTACATATAGATCGTAATCTGTTGCTGCCGTAAGTGATGCTAGGCCAAAAGTGTCATTTACAGTGGCCATGTTCATTCCAGATCCTATTGTAAAACCAGCTGCTCCGTATTCAACTTCGAAACTAGTTCCTGCAGAAAGCCATCCAGCACTTGCGCTATGAGCCGCAATGCCAAAAATTCCTAAACCAGTAGGAGCTACACAAGCAGGAGTTTCTTCGATCATAACATCATCGATAGAAATATCACTATTGAAGTCTGTAGTTTCGTGAACTCTAAAACGAATTCTTGAATTCACAGATTTATAAGCTGTTAAATCAATTAATTCTTGTTGATTCCCTGCTGAAATTTCAACAGTATCATGAAATAATCGTTGATAATCTGTAACATCATAAACCCATCTAAAACCGTTTGCTCCTAAACTTAATCCAATACCATAAGGAGTAACATAGTTTTGTAATTCAAATTTTGTAGAGCTATAGTTGTTTATAAGTTGAGCAGTATAGTTAATAAAAGTAGAATCAACTTTATTTCCATATTGATTATAAGTATAGGTCCAACCAGCTTGCCAACCATAAGTGGTATCAATTTCAGTTAAAGTTATTCCTGGAGTATTTGTGTTAATACTAGTGCCAAACTGAAGTATACTAGCCTGAGGGTTTATAATACTGTCAGTAATCAATATAGAATCAATATGAGTAGTATAAGCTCCTTGTGTAAATGTTAGGTTTGGTCGTTCGT
>CAKZNE010000074.1 GCA_937129395.1 uncultured Cryomorphaceae bacterium
GATAGCGAATAACCCAAAAATGAACAGAATTAAACCTTTTTCTTCAGGCGATAATTTTTATTTAGGACACGTATGTTATAAAATGTAAAAAGGCACCATCTGCAACGGAATCCAACGCGATCCAATCGAGCAGTAGCGTGATGAAATCGGCATTAGAACAGAGTAAATTCGAAAAATGAGGAGAGTGGATTTTCCTAGGACAAATTTTTAGTTTAAAAAATAAAATGGACACATCCTGCAGGTGTCTCGTCAGTTTTCAAGGTAAAAAAACAGGAAAACCTACCTGTCTTGAACGGCCTATTTGGAATGTAAACCTGCAGGAATTACAATCGCCAAATCAAATTAGTACTTAAAATAAACTTGGTTTAATCAAAGTATCCAAAAGCAAATAAATAAGAAAATTAAATTTTCAATAATCAAACTATTGACTTTACTTATAATCATTCTAAAGATGGCCGATAAAGCTTATCTTCGCCTCAGATTTAAAAGGAAATATGGGCTTTAAAAAGAGCGAAATTTTAGAGGCGCTTAAAACAGTAAACAGCACGGACACCAACAACGATCTAGTTGCTGCAGGTCATGTGAAAAACGTGCAAATTTTTGGTAATGAAGTAATTGTAGATGCCATTTGTTTGTCACCAGCGCTTCATGTAAAGAAAAAATTAGAAGTTGATATCCTCAAAGCAATTCATGCGGAGGTGGATCAAAAAATTCAAATAAAAATAAACTTAGAAGTACCTACTAAGGCGCAAGAAGAAGCTACGATGATTCGTGGCGCTGAGCTTTCTGGGGTAAAGAATATTATTGCCATTGCTTCCGGAAAAGGAGGGGTTGGAAAGTCAACCGTTTCGGCAAATATTGCTGTTTCATTGGTGAAAATGGGCTTTAAAGTAGGGTTGGTAGATGCCGATATTTACGGACCATCACAGCCAACCATGTTTGACGTGGTAAATGCCAGACCAAGCTCCATTCACGTGGATGGAAAGGATAAAATGGAACCTGTAGAAAGTTATGGCGTGAAATTACTGTCCATCGGCTTTTTTGCAGGAACCAACCAGGCTGTAGTTTGGAGAGGGCCAATGGCGAGTAAAGCCTTGAACCAATTGATTAGAGATGCCCATTGGGGTGAATTGGATTTTCTACTAATCGACCTTCCTCCGGGTACTGGCGATATTCATTTAAGTACAGTACAAGCCGTGCCAATTACCGGTGCCGTGATTGTAAGCACGCCCCAAAATGTTGCTTTGGCTGATGCTAGAAAAGGAGTTGGGATGTTTAGAATTGAGAATATTAATGTTCCTGTTTTAGGGATGGTGGAAAATATGTCTCATTTTACTCCAGAGGAGTTGCCAGACAACAAATATTATATATTTGGAAAAGACGGGGTGAAGCATTTATGCCACGAAATGGATATCCCCTTTTTAGGAGAAATTCCATTAGTACAAAGTATTCGTGAAGCAGGGGATGTAGGAAGACCAGCTGCTTTACAGGACAATACACCAGTAAGTTTGGCTTACGAGGAAATGACACGTAAAATGGTGGAGCAAATGGTGAAAAGAAACGAAGAAATGCCAGCAACGGAAATTACTAGAATTACCACCATGGCTGGCTGTTCAGCAGTTTAAAGGGAAATACTATGATAGAAAATAGAGAAAATACAATCGATAAAATTAATATAGCCCTAAATGAAATTAGGCCCTTCCTAAATTCGGACGGAGGCGATATTAGCTTTGTTGAACTCGATGCAGACGGAACTGTAAAAGTGAAACTCCATGGAGCTTGTAATGGTTGTTCTGTAAATCAAATGACTTTAAAGTCTGGAGTAGAAATGACCGTTAAAAAACATGCTCCAGAGGTGACTAGGGTAATAGAGATTAGCAAACTGGAGGAGGCAAAATAATGTTCCAAGACAAGGTTTTAAAAAAAGTCACCATTCATTTTGCAGGTGATTCTGGGGATGGTATTCAATTAACAGGTTCTCAGTTTACAAATACCACCGCTAAATATGGAAATGACCTCAGTACTTTTCCAGATTTTCCAGCAGAAATTCGCGCCCCTATAGGAACCATTGCAGGAGTGTCTGGTTTTCAAATTCATTTTGGAAGTGTAGAAATTGATACCCCAGGTGCCGAAGCTGATGTTTTGGTAGCAATGAATGCTGCTGCCTTCAGTAAAAACTTTATTAACCTAAAAAAGGGCGGAACCCTAATCGCTAATGAAGCAGGTTTCGACAAAAGAAATTTAAAATTAGCAGGTTTAGATGAAAGTCACAATCCCTTGGATGAAATTCCAGAAGCGGATTTTGAAGTTCACCGAATTGATATCAGTAAAATAAACAGAGAAGCCTTAAAGGAATTTGATCTTGGAATGAAGGAAAAAGATCGTTCCAAAAATATGTTTGCCCTTGGCTTTGTGTATTGGTTATACCACAGAGAACCAAAAGGAACCATCGAGTTTTTAAAAGCGAAATTTTCCAAAAACCCTGAAGTCCTAAAAGCCAATATTGCGGCTTTAAATGCAGGTTTTCATTACGGGGAAACTATTGAAGCCATAACAAGATATAAAGTAGAAAAGGCCAATTTAGAAGCGGGCACTTATCGAAATATTATTGGAAACCAGGCATTGAGTCTTGGTTTAATTACCGCAGCGAAGAAATCCAATCTCCAAGCGTTCTTTGCAGGCTACCCTATTACTCCAGCTTCGGATATTCTTCATTTTTTATCTCGACATAAAAACTTTGGAATAAAAACGTTTCAAGCAGAAGATGAAATCGCAGCCATAACGGCGGCCATTGGAGGATCTTTCGCAGGATCATTGGGAATTACGGCTACATCCGGACCTGGAATGGCATTAAAAGGAGAAGCTTTAGGTTTAGCTTTAATGCTTGAAATTCCACTGGTGATTGTAAACGTACAAAGAGGAGGACCATCAACAGGTTTGCCTACCAAAACAGAACAAGCGGATTTAATGCAAGCCATCTTTGGAAGAAATGGAGAATCTCCAATTCCAGTGATTGCAGCGAATTCACCTTCGGACTGTTTCGATACAGCATTCGAGGCGGTGAAAATTGCAGTGGAACACATGACCCCAGTTATACTTTTATCCGATGGATATATTGCCAATGGAGCAGAGCCCTGGAAATTCCCAAGTTCATCAGAATATAAAGAAATAAAACCCCATTATACCGAAGCAAAAGAAGGAGAATATCTTCCTTATCAAAGAGATGAAAACCTTGTAAGAACCTGGGCTCTACCGGGACAAGAAGGTTTAGAACATCGGGTTGGTGGTTTGGAAAAAGCTGATAAAACTGGTAATGTTAGCTATGACCCAGACAATCATCAGAATATGGTGAAAACTAGAGCGGCTAAGGTGGCCAAAATTGCGAATTCCTACCCAGATCTTGAGTTTATTCAAGGGGATGAAAATGATGATTTGCTAGTTGTTGGTTGGGGTTCCACAAGAGGTTCTATAAAAGTTGCGGTACGTTGGGCAAGAGAACAAGGTCTTAAAGTAGCGCAATTGCATTTAAAACACCTTTTCCCTTTTCATAATGAATTGCAAAATGTGCTCGAAAAGTTTGAAACGGTAATAGTTCCTGAATTGAATAATGGTCAGCTTAGTAAATTAATACAGCAAGAGTTTTGCAAGGAAGTAAAGCCTTTGAATAAAATAAAAGGATTGCCTTTTAAGGCCCAAGAAATATTTGATAAAATCATAGAGGAAAGCCATGACTGAATCCACGAAATTATCAGCTAAAGATTTTAGTACAGACCAAGATGTACGTTGGTGCCCCGGTTGCGGTGACTATAGTATTTTAAAACAAATGCAAACCGTTTTGCCAGAGCTTGGAATTGAAAGAAAAAACCTTGTTTTTATCTCTGGAATTGGCTGTAGCTCCAGGTTTCCATATTATATGAACAGCTATGGGATGCACAGTATCCACGGTCGTGCGCCGGCTATTGCCAGTGGTTTAAAAGCCGCAAATCCAGATTTAAGCGTTTGGATTATAACTGGGGATGGTGATGGCCTTTCTATAGGTGGAAATCAATTAATCCATGCTCTGAGACGAAACTTTGATGTAAACATTCTTCTATTTAACAATGAAATTTACGGTTTAACCAAAGGCCAATATTCTCCAACTTCTGAATTGGGAAAAACCACAAAATCCAGCCCTTTAGGAAGTATAGATCACCCCTTTAATCCCTTGGCTCTTGCTCTTGGTGCTGAAGCTACATTTGTGGCACGCTCGGTAGATAGAGATCCTTTGCATTTGCGTGAAGTTTTAAAAAGAGCCAATGAACATAAGGGAACTTCATTTGTAGAAATCTACCAAAACTGTAATGTTTTTAATGATGGCGCTTTTGAACTTTGGACTGATAAAAAGCAAAAGGCACTGAGTTCTATTAAACTCAATCATGGAGAACCTTTGGTTTTTGCAAATGGAAGCTTGGGCTTAAAATTAAATGGAACAAAACCAGAACTTGTAAAACTTGAAGAAGGACAGGACACTTCTGACCTTTGGATTCACGATGAAAATGATGCCGTAAAAGCTAATTTATTAAGTCGTTTTTTCGATAAATATCTTTCCGAAGAAAGTTTTCCAAGGCCCTTTGGGATTTTGTATTCCGAGGAACGTTTTACCTATGAAGCCGCCATGGCCGAACAGATTGAAAATGCTCGAAAACTAAAAGGAGATGGAGATTTGGATGCTTTAATCCAAGGATCAAATTCTTGGGTGGTAGACTAATTTATTTAAAAGTTAACCTAAATCTCGTTCCTTCCCCAACTTTAGAAATCACGGATATATTTCCATGGTGAAGTTTCATAATATTTTTACTCAATGTTAATCCGATTCCAGAACCATTTTTACGTGTGGAGAAAAAAGGGATAAAAATGGAGGAGATAATATCTTCTGAGATTCCTTTTCCATTGTCCTTTAAATCAATAATAGTATAGTTTTCAGAGAGTTCGGCGGAAATAATAATTTTGGGATTTTCAATATTTTCTAAGGCATTAATTGCATTGCCAATAAGGTTGATAAGAACCTGTTCCACCATTTTGCGATCTGCTTTTAAACCTAATCTGCTTTGTAGAGGAACAATCTCTATTTCCACTTTGGATTGCTCCAATTGGGGGGTCATTAACTGCACCACATCTACCAAAAATTCTTTGATATTAAAAAGCTCAAAATTGGGAGCAGGAAGTTTGGTGAGCTTGCGGTATTCATTTACAAAACTCAGCATACCGCGGCTTCTTCTTACAATGGTTTTTAAGGCCACAATCACATCCTCAATTTTTTCTTGGTCGAGATCCTTTTGTTTTAAAGCTTCCCCATTTTCGGCGGTAAGCATTTGCTGAATGGTTTCCGATAAAGAACTTATCGGCGTAATGGAATTCATTACTTCATGAGCCAAGATTACAATTAATTTATGCCAAGCCTCAATTTCCTTTTGCTCTATTTCATTTTTTAAATCTGAAAAAGAAATAATATGGTAAACATCACCCATTAGGGTAATATGCTCCAAATCCAAATAGAAATCCTTGGTGTCAACACTGATTAATTTCCGTCCTTCAAAATTAAAATCCCCTAATTGACCAGCAAAATTTGGCTTTTTCTTTTGAAACATTTCCCAATTAAAGAATTGAGGAATATCCAACATTTGCTGTGCCGAACTGTTCATAATGGTGATCATTCCATTTTTGTCCACTACGATCAAACCGATTTTTACACTCTCCAAAACCAAATTCATTAGTTCCGAATGACTGTGTTGTGTAGCTCTGGTGTTTTTTAATTTTTCAATAAGAATGGAAAAACTGTCACGCAATTCCGAAAAGCTTTTTCCTAGGTTTTTATTGTTAAAAGTCACAGCAAAATCATCATGACTAACCGCTTCTAAAAATTTCTTTAACTGTCGATTACTGTGGTTGGAGAAATGAACGAATTCCCAAATCTGAGCTAAAATGATTAAAGCCAACAAACAATAAGTAAACAAAAGGCCGCTGTAACCGGTCCAGAAATAAGAAAAAGTAATGATGCTAACGAGTAATAATAAAACTCGTAATATTATTTTAAGTGTAAATTTATCAAAGGTCATATTTCTCCATTCTTCTGTACAATGCGGCACGAGTTAAACCTAAATCTGCAGCTGCTCTTGAAATGTTTCCCTTATATTTTTCAAGTGCTTTATTAACAAGATGTTTTTCCATTTCCTCCAAATTTAATCCCGAAGGTTGGGCTCCGTTGGATTCTGATAATTGCAAACCAAAAGATTTTATTTCCAAATCATCAGTCATAATTACAGCCCTTTCTATACAGTGTTCCAATTCCCGAATATTTCCTGGCCAGTGGTAATCAATTAATCTATCCAAGGCCTCTTCGCTAAAATACAAATCGCCTTTATGGTATTTTCGAGCAAAACGCTTAAGGAAACGATTTGCCAAAATAGGTATGTCTTCTTTTCGGTTTCGCAGGGGGGGAACTTCAATTTCTACGGTATTTATCCGATACAATAAATCCTGCCTAAATTTCCCTGTACCTACCATTTCTTGGATGGGCATATTGGTAGCGGAAATCAGCCGGACATCAATTTGTCTTTCCCTGTTTTCACCAATCCGTGTAACCCTTCTGTTTTGCACAACAGTAAGAAGTTTTGCCTGAAGTGATGGACTTAAATTTCCAATTTCATCCAAAAATATGGAGCCTTCATTGGAAACCTCAAATCGTCCAGGTTTATCCGACTTAGCATCAGTAAATGAACCTTTTTGATGTCCAAACAATTCGCTTTCAAATAGGTTTTCATTTAAAGCCCCTAAATCCACGGTAATAAAAGGGTTGGATTTTCTTCTGGATAATCGATGGATGGTCATAGCCAAAACACTTTTCCCAGTTCCGTTTTCTCCTAATAATAAAATGTTTGCATCTGTCGGGCTCACCTTAGAAATGGTGTCCATTATGGACTTCATGGCGGGGGACTTGCTTATTAAATCTTCGTCTTTTAATCCTAAGTTTTCTTCTAAATTGGTTTTGGTTTGTTCAAGTTGGGCTACCTTTTTACTTTGGCTACCCAATTTTAAGGCATTGGAAGCAGTTGCGATTAATTTTTCATTGGTCCATGGTTTAAGGACAAAATCGAAGGCACCATTTTTTATGGCTTCCACGGCAAGTTCTACTTCGCCATAAGCGGTCATTAAAATTACTTGAGTTTCTGCGGCAACCTCTTTTATTCTTTTTAGCCAGTACAAACCTTCTTTACCATCATTTACCCCGCGAGTAAAATTCATATCCAATAAAACAAGGTCGGGTTGAAGTTTTGAAAGGATGGTATTTATTTGAGTAGGATCGGAACAAGTATGCACTTTTGTGTAATGCTGTTTTAACAAGAGGCGAGCAGATGTAAGAACATCATCATCATCATCAACGATAAGAATGCAATGGCTGGTTTTCATGGTGGGAAAGTAATCCATCTGTTCGAAACTGAACAAATTAATGTTCGATAATGAACAGTGAAAATTAGCTTTAAAAAGGTAAGTGGTTAAATAACAAGCAATTAAATTTGAGGAATAGCAATTGCCTTAGGCTTGGCACGAAAACTAAAGCATAAAAGGAAACGAACAAATGAATGTAATTAATACAGGCATTCTCTCAATGGCATTGGATCTTGCTCCTTCAAAAAATTCTATTGAAGGTGGCAAGTCTCCAGCCAAAAGAAAGCAAAATGTTAGTCGCATTGATTTTCAAAATTTCGAAAAAACTCTACGTTCGGAGATTTTAAAATTCACAAGAATTTCCGAGGAGGATATTTCAAGGGAAGAGCATAATTCGGGAATGAAAATTGCTTCTTTTTTGGGAATCAAACTTATTTGAATCAAAATATAATTGCTGGAATTTTAGCAAAACAATACACAAGGAGAGAATGTGCTTCGGCATTATTCTCAAAAGATCCCGGATAAGCTGTGAATCAGCATAGTTCTTTCTTCATACTTTTTGGGTTTAAGGCTGGATAAAATTGGTTGTTTAATTTCAAGTTCAAGTAGCAGAATTTTAGGGTTAATCGGTTACCTCCAGTTAAGGATCCTTCCGGGATTTTTTTCAATTATTAATAGCATATTTAAGATAAAAGCCCTCTTTGCCGAGTTCTTTTTTACCTTTAGGTAAATTTTGTGTTAAACGTACAAATAGGCAGAGGGCTTTTGCTATTTATAGAATTGAGGCTATTTTTTAAATTATGATTCATCTACATCATTTAACAAAAATCTATAGATCAAATTCCATCGAAACCAAAGCGGTGGATGAGGTAAACTTTAAAGTTTCCAAAGGCGAATTTGTTTCCATTATGGGCCCCTCTGGCTGCGGAAAAACTACTCTTTTAAATATTATTGGTCTTCTAGATAGCTTCGATTCCGGGCTTTTTATTTTGGATGAATTCGATGTTAAAAAACTAAACGAAAAGAAAAAGGTAAAACTTCGAAAATCCAATATAGGCTTCATTTTTCAAAATTTTAACCTTTTAGAAGACCTTACGGTTTTTGAAAATATTGAACTTCCTCTAGTTTATCAAGGAGTGAAAAGTGTAGAGAGAAAAAATAGAGTAAACGAAATACTTACTCAAATTGGATTAGGACATCGAAGTAAACATTATCCATTCGAACTTTCTGGAGGTCAACAGCAAAGAGTTGCTGTAGGTAGAGCCATTGTTACTAAACCCAAATTGATTTTGGCTGATGAACCTACGGGGAATTTGGATTCTCAACATGGAAATGAAATAATGGAAATGTTGAGTAAACTAAATGAGGAAGGAAGTACCATAATTATGGTTACACACTCCATGAATGATGCGGCTTATACAAATAGAATTGTAAAGCTTTTAGACGGCCAAATTGTGTCGGAAAAAAAGGTGGCTCATGCATAGGTTTAGTTTTAAGTTTGCTTTTAGATCTTTGGCCAGGAACAAAATCTACACCCTTTTAAATGTAATGGGTTTGGGTCTTGGATTGGGAGTGAGCTTAATTATTTACCTCTATCTCTACAGTGAACTTACCTACGATTCTCATTTCTCAAACCACAATGAAATTTACCGGATTAGTTGCGATTTTGAAATCAATGAGCAGCTTGAAAGTTATGCCGCCGTAGGCTATTCTATGGGGCCGATGCTCGAAGAAGAATTTGATTTTATTGAAAAAACCACTAGGCTCATTCATTTTGATGAAAGTGTTCTTTTTAAAAGAGGAGATTTAAAATTAGGGGAAAAAGGAGTGGCCCTTGCCGACAGTAATTTCTTCAAAGTTTTTGATTTGGAATTTATAGATGGGAATTCCCAAGAGGCTCTTTCAAAACCGAGAAGCATTGTAATTACAGAATCCTTTTCTAAAAAATATTTTGGAAAGGAAAACCCGGTGGGGCAAATAATAAGCACCAATAAACACGATTATACCGTTACCGGATTAATTCGCGATTTGCCTTCCAATACCCACCACCAATTTTCGGCATTAATATCTACTTTTCACAGAAGTCTTTCTTTAGAATTAAAGCAAACCTCACTTTGGCGGGTTGAAGCTCACACCTTTTTTAGGTTTAACGAACCTCATGAAGCCGAATTACTATTAGCAAACTTCGACCAGTTTTACCAAAAAAACATGCTGAATACGGGAGGAGAAATTGGTGCTTCCTATAGTATTAATCTCACCCCTTTGGTGGATATACATTTTGCCGCAGCCAACCTAAAAATTGATCGCCCACCTGGAAGTCAAGGTTATATTTATGCTTTTGGTGCTATTGGAATTCTCATCCTTTTATTGGCCAGCATCAACTATATAAATATGGCCACCGTTCGCAGCTTAAAAAGGGTGAAGGAGGCTGGAATGCAAAAAGTGTTAGGCTCTGGTAAAAAAGAAATTATGTGGCAGGTTTTTCTAGAATCTTTACTGCTCAGTTTTTTGGCCCTTTTCGTTGGGATGGTAATGGTAGAGCTAACTTTAGAACTTACCCCTCTAAATGAAGTTATAGGAAAAAATCTGTCTTTGGATTTTAGTCAATACACAGGATTATGGTGGTTCCCAGTGATTTTGGCCCTGGGTATCTCTTTTTTGAGTGGCTGGTATCCCGCAGTATATTTAAGCCGAATTCCTGCAATTGCAGCTATAAAAAAAGGAGTAGTTAGAGGAGAAACAGGAATGGGTATCCGTAAAATTCTGGTGGGATTTCAATTTACCATTTCCGTAGCGGTTGTGATTACCGCCTTGCTTATGTACCGCCAAATGGAGTTTGTAAAAAACAAGGATTTGGGTTTTAATAAAGAGGACATTGTAATTGTTCCAATACGAGATTCAATAACCGGAAATAGAATGCCTCAGATCCAAGCTACTCTTTGCAATAGTAGTTTTATTAGGGCAAGCACAATTTCTAGTGCGAGTTCTGAAAAAAGCTTGGGTAGGACAATAATCCGTGCGCATAAAGACGAAAAATCTGACTACCAAATTGTGATGAATTATATGGTGGTTGGTCTGGATTACTTCAATACCATGGAAATAGAATTGGTAGAGGGAAGGTCCTTCGAAGACAATGATAAAAATAGGGATGATGACCCCATTATCATTAACGAAACCGCCGCAAAACTTCTTTTTGAAAATGGTTATGATATAAATAGCGATATAGAAATTGTTGGCCCAGGATCAGAGGATTTTAAAGGTAGGATAATAGGTATTGCCAAGGATTTTAATGTTCATTCATTAAGACAAGTTGTGGAACCTTTAATTTTGGTGTACGAAGATATTGGAGAAGGGTTTCTTCATGTAAGAGTAGATAGTGAAAACCTTTTGGCAGCCTTAAATGATATTGAAGAAACACTGGCAAATGTTCGACCAGATATTCCCTTTCAGTTCAGTTTTTTAAATAAAGATTTACTGGAATTATATGAGGAAGAACAAAAGCAAAGTAGATTGATTCTCTTTTTAACCTATCTCGCTATTTTAATATCATTTATTGGATTAACGGGTTTAGCGTCTTTTACCACAAGCTTAAGAACCCGTGAGGTGGGAATTAGAAAAGTTTTGGGAGCGGACTTAAGTCAAATGGTAAAACTGATTTTTAGAGAAATGTTTTTGTTGATTGTAGTTTCGGTAATCCTCGCTATTCCCTTGGCTTATTTTTTAATAAATGGATGGCTTTCTAATTTTGCATATACTGCCGAATTGGATCCAGTGGTATTTATTGTTTCTGCGCTTTTTGCCATCCTTTTATCCTACCTCATTATCAGTTACCATTCTTTAAAAATTGCCAGAACCAAACCTGTAAATACCCTTCGATATGAATAATTATAAAAAGGTTAATAAATAAGCTAAAACAGGAAGTGAATAAGGGAATTATAACTTATTTTCGGCCCGCTAATCATTAGAAATCAGCAGTTTCATAAATTAAAAATCCATGAAAAAATTAAATCTAATTATCCTCCTAACTTTTGGAATTATTACATCAGGCTTAGCTCAGTTTGAACCTTTTCAAAACGATAAATCCTACTCCATTTATATGAACCTAAACAAGGTAGTGGAGGATAAAATAAAGGTGGAAATGGTACCGCCAATTATTCGCCAAGACAGTGTAGAGTTTCACATGGCACGAATTATCCCAGGTACCTATGATATTGAGAATTACGGTCGCTTTATTAGTGAATTTAAAGCAATGGATTCCAAAGGAAAAGAATTGAAAGTAAAAAAACTGGACCTCAATAGATGGATGATTTATGGAGCCAAAAAACTTTATAAAATCGACTATTGGGTGGAAGATACTTACGATTCTGAAGAGCCTTCGGGGATTTTTCAACCCGCTGGTACAAGTATAGATAAGGACGCCTTTTTACTTAATAATTTTGGCTTTATAGGTTATATGGATGGTTTTAAACACAGACCCTATACCCTAAACATCGCCAAACCATCCGGCTTTTACGGAAGCACCGCTCTTCAAGGTGAATTAAGTGATACTTTGGATGTGTTTACGGCCAATAATTATTTTATAGTTCACGATAATCCAATATTATACTGTGTGCCAGATACAGCTACCAAAATGGTTGGAGGAGCTGAGGTGATTGTTTCCGTTTACAGTCCTACTAAAAAAGTAAATGCCGCAACAGCCATGGAAAAAGTAGCAGATGTTTTGGATGCTGCTGCTGTTTATTTAGGAGGAACTCTTCCTGTGGATAAATATGCAGTGTTGGTTTATTGTGTTACAACTCAAAATGCAGGGGGTAGTTATGGTGCTCTAGAACATCACACATCAACCGTTTTATATATGCCCGAATTTGCTGGTGATCGTTTTTACTCTAGCGTGAAAGATATCACCTCTCATGAATTTTTCCATATTGTTACCCCATTAAATATCCATTCTGAGCACATCGCTAATTTCGATTTTATTGATCCTACAATGTCCCAACATATTTGGCTTTATGAAGGGGTAACGGAATACAATTCGCATTTGGTACAAGTAAGAAATGGGATTTACGATACCGATAAATTTTTGGATGTTATGAAGTCAAAAATGATTTCCAATGATGGTTTTGATGAGAATATTCCATTGACAAAAGCCAGCGAGTTTACTCTTACTTTTTTTAAAGATCAATATTTTAATTTTTACCAGAAAGGTGCAATTGCTGGGATGGCATTGGACTTGGAACTTAGAAAGCATTCCGACAGTAAATATGGATTAGTAGATCTCCTTATGGAATTAGGGGCAACCTATGGAGCGGATACTTTCTTTTTGGACACGGAGCTTTTTGATCTGATAACCGAAATGACTTACCCAGAAATGAGGGAATTCTTTGCGCGTCATTTTGAAGGTTCCGCCCCTTTTGATTTAACAGCATTATTGGGTTCTGCAGGAATTGAATACCAAGCAGAAAAGGAGGTGCCAAGAATTGTTTCCGGAAATGCAGGCTATGGGTTTAATTTTAAAACCAGCCGTGTAAAAGTGGATGATGTTTCTGAAATGGATGCATTTGGACATGCCCTAGGCTTACAAATTGGAGATGAATTGATTGAGTTTAACGGGAAAAAAGTTACCCTTCAGGGATTTACAAAGTTATTGGCCGAATTTTATAAAAACACCAAGGAAGGGGATAAAGTAGAGGTGCTTATCGCTCGAAAAGATAAAAAAGGAAGGTTTAAAGAAAAAACCTTAAAAGCCAAGGCCGTAATGGGAACAGAAACCAAAGAACATGTTTTGAAAATAATGGACAACCCAACTTTGGAACAATTGCAAATGCGTAAAGCTTGGATCAACCAATAAAACTAACCAAACCTCAATTAATACTAATGACTATGAAAAAGATAATTTTAGGCCTTTCAGTAATTGGTCTTATTTCGTGCCAACAAAATGCTGAGCCAGCCGAAAACCATGTTGAAGCAGTTTTAGGTTTTGATTTAGCAGATTTAGACACTAGCATCAGCCCTTGTGAAGATTTTTTTCAATACACATCTGGAAATTGGATCAAAAACAATCCCATTCCTGAAACCGAATCCAGATGGGGTTCTTTTAATGAATTGATAGAAAGTAATAATGCAGATGTAAGGGAATTGCTCAATGAAATCGTAAACAAAACCGGTTTTGAAAAAGGAAGCTATCAACAACTTGTTGCAGATTTTTACCGTAGCGGAATGGATAGCAATGCTACAGAAACCACTGGAATAAAAGGTTTAGAGCCTATTTTATCTAAAGTTGCAGCCATTAGTTCTTTGGATGATTATCTAAAGGTGAATGGTGAATTTAAAATGCTAGGAATCGCTCACCCTTGGGGTTCTTATGTAGGTGTTGATGAGAAAAATTCTTCACGTCACCTTGTGCAACTAGTCCAAAGTGGACTGGGGATGCCAGACCGCGATTATTATTTAAAAACAGATTCCACTTCAGAAGATCTTCAAAATAAATACAGAATTCATGTTGCCAATATGTTGGCTCTCTCAGGTTATGAAAGAGAAAAAGCAAACAAAGCTGCAGCAGGTATTTATGCTTTTGAATCCAAATTAGCTAAAGCGGCAATGAGCAGAGTGGATAGGAGAAGTGCAGAAAAGACCTACAATAAAATGTCTTTTTCTAGCCTTTTAGAATTGGCACCAAATTTAAAATTGGAGGATTATTTTGGATCAAATAACTTAGAGTTTGACACGGCAGTTGTAAATCAACCGGATTATATTAAAGCCCTCGATACTATTATAGCTCAAGAGAACTTAACCGTGCTTATGGATTATGCTCATTGGTCGGTAATTGATGCTTATGGTTCTTATTTACCCTCTGCCTTCGTAAACGAAAACTTCGATTTCTTTGGAAAAACGATGAGTGGAAGTAGAAAATTAAGGCCAAGATGGAAAAGAGTATTGTCTAGCCTAAATGGTGGATTAGGAGAGCCTTTAGGACATATGTATGTGGATAAGCACTTCCCTGAATCTTCCAAAGAAAACATTAAAAATATGGTGGAAAATCTCAGAGCAGCTTATAAATTAAGAATCCAAGGTTTGGATTGGATGGGTGAAGAAACCAAAAAGAAGGCAATTGAAAAATTGGAAGGATTTACCTATAAAATCGGTTACCCTGATACTTGGAAAACTTTTGAAGGGCTGGAAATATTAGCTGATGATTATTTGCAAAATGCCATCAACTTAAACCGATATGGCGTAGCTGAAAATTTGGCCAAATTGGATAAAGAAGTAGATAGAGAAGAATGGGGTATGCCTGCACATATTGTAAATGCTTATTACAATCCTGCGAACAATGAAGTAGTTTTTCCAGCAGGAATTTTACAACCACCTTTTTACAATGCTGAGGCTGAAGCTGCTATTAATTATGGTGGAATTGGAGGTGTAATCGGACATGAATTTAGTCATGGTTTTGATGATCAAGGAAGTAAGTACAATAAGGAAGGGAACTTAGAGGATTGGTGGACAAAAGAAGATAGCTCTCGTTTTGCTGTAAAAACAACTGCCCTGGCAGATCAGTATAGTTCCTATGAGCCTTTAGCGGGTGTGTTTGTAAACGGTAATTTAACGCTGGGAGAAAATATCGCTGATTTAGGTGGATTGACCTTGGCCTATTATGCTTACAAAACTTCTTTAGAAAATGGAAGGGAAGATGTTGTGATTGATGGTTTTACCTGGCAACAAAGGGTTTTCTTAGGCTGGGCGCAAGTATGGCAAACCAACCAAAGGGATGCTTATTTAAGAAACCAAGTAACAACGGATCCCCATTCTCCAGCAAAATACCGTGTAAATGGTACGGTCGCAAACATGGATGAATTTAGGGAAGCTTGGGGATGTGAAAACAGTGATGCTATGATAAATTCTGGAGAAAAGCAGGTGAAAATCTGGTAGTCTTTTTTATTTTTGAAATAAATATTTTTTGAAATGGATAAGATAAAAGAGCTTTTAAAAGATTCTTCTACCCCAATAATTGACGTAAGAACAATTGCCGAATTTGAAGAGGGAAATGTACCCGGAAGTATAAATATTCCTTTGGATTCCGTTCCTGATAATTTACAGCAATTCAAAGATTACAAGGTGCCCGTGGTGTTATGTTGCCGTTCTGGAAACAGAAGCGGACAAGCCATGGAGTGGTTAAAATCCCAAGGAGTAGAAAATTTGCATAATGGAATGGGTTATACAGATGTTTTAGAATTAATGTAAACCTGAATTTCAACCAATTTTGAAAAGCCGAAGTTTTGTTTAACAATTCTTCGGCTTTTTTTATTTTTTAAAGCGATAATGAATTAATTTTCAAGTCTCAAATTGATCAAACCATGAAAAAGTATTTTTCCCTTTTAGTATTTTCTTTAGTTATAGTACTAAGTCCAAGTTGTTCCGCTCAATCCGAATCTGAAGGAAAGGGCGGTGATGTTGAAGTAACACAGGCTAAAGACCTTATTGAGGCAAAGAAAATTACAACCATTATCGATGTTAGAACACCCGGAGAGGTAAAACAAGGGAAGATAGAAGGTTCGGTAAATATCAATATCAATGATGCGGATTTTAAAGAAAAAATTGAGGCATTACCTAAAGATCAAAGCTATTTGGTTTATTGTAAATCTGGAGGACGAAGCGCAAGGGCCGCAAAAATTATGACCGAAATGGGTTTTGAAGAAGTGTACAATATGAAGGGCGGTTACGGAGCTTGGACTAGTAAATAGTATTACAACTTTTCCATTTTAAAACCCTCCTTTTTAAGGAATTCCAAAACTTGAGGTAGAGATTCTTTGAGACGTGGCCAAGCTTTAATGCTGTCGTGAAAAACGATGATGGACCCATTTTCCACATCTTTAATTACAGAATTGGTGCAATCTGCTGAGCTGCGGTTTACATCAAAGTCGCCACTTAAAACATCCCACATAATTATATCGTAACCCAAAGCCTTAATCGCTTTTGCTTGGTTTTTTTTAATTCTTCCATAAGGAGGTCTAAACAAGTTGGATTCTAATATTTCACCACAACGCCTTACTTCATTTAAATAATCTGTTTTGCTGTTTTTCCAACCATTCATGTGGTTTTGAGTATGGTTGCCGATACAGTGTCCACTATTTAAAATCCGCTCAACAATTTCTGGATGGGATTTTACATTGTTCCCAATAAGGAAAAAACTTGCTTTGGCATTATAGTTTTTAAGCTGCTCCAAAACCCAATCCGTAATTTCCGGACTAGGACCATCATCAAAAGTGAGGTAGACTTTTTTTTCATTTCGGCTTTTGTTCCAAATAAGTTTGGGATAAAAAGCTTTAAGCCAAAAAGGGGTTTTTGTTAGGAACACGGGTTTAAGAATTGAGGGCTAAATTACTAAAACAAAAGCCTGGATTTTTGCTTTTGTTTTTTGGCTAAAACTTTTTGTACTTGATTTTTTTGGGTTATTCTTAAGATCATGAGCGAATAACCCTAAACAACAGAAAATACTTCCATCGCGTAAACTAATTGAAGGTTAAAAATGAGGAATGACGGTTATCGATTAAACAAATAATCTAAAGAAAGAAGCTTCTAGTTTCAAGGGAAAATGGGCACGCACTACAAGTGCCGCGCCAGGGGGATCCAACGCGATGCAATCGCGCAGTAGCAGTGAGTTTGCAGCATAAGCCCCTCGCCAGAGTTTGAAGGTTAAGAAGGTGAAATGACAATTAGCATAAATCAAATCTTAAAACCAAAAAACCCTTGGAAAATGAATCCCAAGGGTTTTTTAAACTTATAAAATCTGAAAATTAAATTCCAGCAGTACCCTGCGAATATCTTTGATAGATCGCCGATTGCTGCATCTTTTCAGGATTATTTCCATCTTCAGTATTTAATTGAACAATACGAATCAATTGCTGATAGTATTGTTTAGCAGTCCTAATTTCCAAATTCACCAGTTTTTTGTCCTTTCCTTTAAACTGACGGTAATAGTTTATTTCTTCATCCAAACGATCGGCAAAGAGGTTAATCATTTCCATTCCTCTTGTAGAATCACCTGCTTTGAAATATCCTTCAATTACACCAAAAACAAAATAGTTATAGGCGAATTTAGATTCCGGCATTATCTCCTCACAGAAATTTAAAGCTTTAATCGCTTTTTCGTTTTTCCCTTCTGCTACCAATTGATCTGCCAAACGGCCAAAAGAATTTCTCAAATTATAAGAAACACGCAGATTGGTTTCATCCAAATAAACCCCCGGAACTTCCATATTTCCGTAAGCAAAACGATTCATCATATTATCGTACATCTTATCGGCATTAACAACTCCAAAATCAATCGTCTGTGGTTTTCTCTTGTTTTTAATAGGAACAAAACGATAAGCCAAACCTTCCAATTGGAAATATTCATCCAACCAGAAATAAGATTTGCTGCTATTTCCAACGGTAACACTAAAGTAAATTGGTCTTGTCCAATCGTTGTTTGCAATAAGATCGATTACCATTAAATCTCTTTTAGAAAGAGCATTGGTTTTTAGATTCCAATCGATATAATCCACAATTTTAGCGCTGTCTTCCATGGCAACAACTCCTTCGGAAAGAACCTTTGCCTTATCTATAGAAATACGTACCTGCTTTTTAGGGAAAATGTTTAATGTCTTGGCATTTGGCGGTGTGAAAGTTGTAATTGGGTCATCACTTTTTATCCATTTTATAAGATCTTCAACGGCCCATCTGCCTTTAAACTGAGGACCAGGACGTTCTTGATAATAGACCACATCTCTTGTTCCTTGACGGTATTGCTTATGCTCAAAAGAGAAAGGAACCGGTGCGGCATCATAGGCTGCTCTTTTAGCTTGATCTATATACCAATCTGTATTCAATAAGCTTAAGTTAATGATTCGCACATCCGTTCGGTACTGTTCTATTTCCTGCACATACCAAAGTGGGAAAGTATCATTATCTCCATTTGTAAATAGGATGGCATTCGGTTCACAAGAATCTAAATATGCTTTTGCGATATCACGAGCTAAATAACGGTTACTTCTATCGTGATCGTCCCAGTTTTCCTTGGCCATAATTCCTGGAACAAGTAGTAAACACAAGGCACCAATACCAATAGCCGAATTTTTATTCTGAATTTTATCCTTTAGCATTTCAAAAATGGCATGAACTCCTAGTCCTATCCAAATGGCATATACATAAAAGGAGCCTACAAAGGAATAATCTCTTTCCCTTGGTTCGTAAGGACGAACATTGGTGTAAATCAGTACTCCAATTCCAGTAGCAAGAAAGAACAGGGTTAAGGCCCAAGCATCTTTTCCAGATTTTTTGAAGTGAAAATACAAGCCTATCAATCCTAAAATAAAGGGGAATAGATAATATTTATTTCTAGCGGGAGAATTTTTGGCGTGGTAGGGTAAATTGGATTGAGGCCCTAATCGGCTTTCATCTAAAAAGTTAATTCCACTTATCCAGTTTCCCTTGGTAGTTTCTCCACGGTATTGGAAATCATTTTGTCTACCAGCGAAATTCCACATAAAATACCTCCAATACATGCCACCAATTTGGTAGCTGAAAAAGAATTTTATGTTATCGCCAAAGGACGGACGTTTTCCATTGTTGTTTTTGGCATATCCCATAATAGATTCATAACCAGCTGAATGGTCGGTGCTCCAAATCCTTGGGAAAAAACCTTTGTGGGTGTCGGCATATTTTAAAACACTCTTTTTCTTATCATCAGAAATAATGTATTTTCCTTCTTCATCATCTCTGGTGTAAACCGGTTTTCCATCTTCATATTCTGTAACCGGCGCATTGTAATATTGACCATGAGCTACTGGCCAATCTCCGTATTGCACACGATTGTAATAATCTAAAAGAGAAAGGGCATCTTCCGGATTATTTTCATCGATAGGCGTATTTGCATTTGAACGAATAGCCAAAGTGATGAAAGTAGAATAACCAAGAATAATAAAAACTGTAGAAAGGATTAAAGTATTCCAAAGAGGAAGTTCCTTTTTACGCGTATATTTTAATCCGAAAAAACTTAAAGCGGCTAATAATATTACAGTGAAAATGGTTCCAGAATTAAAAGGCATTCCTAAAGAATTCACAAAAAGGATTTCCATTTTACCGAAAGTTTTCAAAACAATAGGAATAATTCCTGCGAATATTACTCCAAGAACCACCATGGCAATTCCGTTGTACATAAGGAATTTTCGGGTGTTTATGTCTGGATCTTTTTTAAAGAAATAGATCATAACAATAGCAGGAATGGTAAGGAAAACAAGAATGTGAACTCCAATTGAAAGTCCTGTCATATAAGCGATAAAAATGATCCATCTTCCGGCTCTAGGGCTTTTGGTAACTTCAACTTCCCACTTTAAAATCGCCCAAAAGGCAATAGCGGTAAATAAGGACGACATGGCATAAACTTCCCCTTCTGTTGCAGAGAACCAAAAACTGTCGCTAAAAGTGTAGGCTAAAGATCCTACCAATCCACTAAATAATATAGAAAGGGTTCTGGCTTCGTTTATTTCTCCATACTTCATGGCAAATTTTCTACCCAAGGCCGTGATGGTCCAGAATAAGAAAAGGATGGTAAAAGAGGAACTCAAAGCTGAAAGAGCGTTTACTGCAGCAGCCTGTTTCATTTCATCACCAAAGGCAAATTGGGAAAAGAAATTACCCATCAATTGGAAAAAAGGTGCACCCGGTGGGTGACCAACTTGTAGCTTTACAGCGGTAGAAATATATTCTCCACAATCCCAGAAACTGGCTGTAGGTTCAATCGTTAAAAGGTAAGTTACCGTAGCAATAGCAAAAACCGCCCAACCAAGTATGTTGTTAAGCTTGTTGTAATTCAGCTGCATGAATCAGAATTTAGTGTCAGATGGCGAATTTAAAAAAATATAGGCTTAAAATTCTCAAAGTACTGTTAAAGAGACTTAAAAGATTGCAAAAGTGGGAAAGGCTTCAGGAAACCCTTTGTAAGTAGGACTTGTTGGTAAAAGGTAAATGAAATTATTTTTGACGATAAGGGTTCAAAAAGAGGATATTAGATAGAAGTGGAAAAGGAAAATGGCCGGAGGAACTATAAATTCCATTTTTTCCTTGTTTAGAATAAATCATAATACTTATATTTGCAGCCCAATTTTAAGGATGTCCCATCGTCTAATTGGCAGGACAGCGGTTTTTGGTACCGTCAGTCAAGGTTCGAGTCCTTGTGGGACAACAAACTCGTTTTTTTCGGCAATTAAAGAGTGTAGGATCAATTTGTAATCCATCTGTAAATCAGACAAATGCAATTGAGCCAAC
>CAKZNE010000075.1 GCA_937129395.1 uncultured Cryomorphaceae bacterium
TTAAACGTTGCAAATTCAGTAGGATTAAATGATACAGAATATTTTGTTGTTATAACCCATGATGATAATTTATGTATAAGAGAGGTTAATTCTGCCACTCTAACCGTAAAAGTAAATTCTTTAATCACCAACAGGAGAATCACTTATAGGGTTAATAAGGATTAAATACTATAGCCTTACCCATACAAAATATGCATTACGTTTAAATTTCTCATCTAGTTAATGAATACATTCTTCTAGCTCATACAGATAGAATTGTCTTTTTCGGCAAGGTTTATAACTAATTAATATCTACCTCTCGGGCTCCATTCGTCTTCGTTCCGGATAAACTTCTCCTCCAATTTGTTCCACAAAACACATCCCATCTTTGTTTACATCTTCCCAAAGGATAGACCAGTTAATATATAAGAGCCTATGTCTGTTTAATATTTCCTAATTATATTATTGCTTAATCTCTTTAATCTTTTACAAAACAATTTTTTTTAAAATGTTCCTTATCTCAGTTCAAATGTTCCTTGAATTTTTCATCCCAACTACGATTTGACTCCTTTTAACTTCTACGACTTACCAAATTATTATAGTGAAATAATGTTTTTATAGAGAAAAGGAATACGTACAATACCTATCAACAATAAAATAGAGGGCAGGGTAAAACCCTATTGTAATGGCAGCCATTGCAAAAAGTATCCAAAGGACTTTTCTTATTTCCATTTAAAACCAATTCTTAATTAGACGCTTTAGCTAAGGATGATTGCAATAAGCTGCTGGCGATAGGGTCAATACTAGATTGCGCTCTTGAAGTGTTTGAAAGAATAACACTTACTGCTTTCTTCTCTGGAACAATAAAAAGAAAAGAAGTACAGCCAGATTGGGCACCTGGGTGACCTATAATTGCGCCTTCATTTGGCTTAGGATTATACAAAAACCAGCCAAAACCATAGGCATTATTTTCTTTTTCTAAACTGTGATGTTGTCTCATTAACGTCAATGTTTCTTCTTTTACAAAAACATTATTTATCACTGCATTACCAAATTTGAGCATATCAGTAAGCGTTGTATAAAAACCTCCTGCTGGTAATCTATTACTAAGATTATTTTCTTTTGTAGGTTTAGCTTTTCCCTTTCCATTATTGCGATGATATAACTTAGATTGATTCTCTAATTCAACTTCAAATTTCACAACACCAGTATTGGTCATTCCTGCTTTTTTGAAAATGTTCTCCCGCATATATGCTTCAAAGGTGTTTTCCGTAACACTTTCCATAATTGCACCAAGAACTGTGTATCCGTATGTTGTATATGAATATTGCGAGCCAGGCTCAAATAATAAATCTCTGTTTTTAAATAGGGAAAGAGCATCGTTTAGTGTTGCATATTCTGTTGTGGTGTTTGATTCTTTTCCATCTTTATATCCTGATATTCCTGATGTGTGGGACAATAAATGTCTCGTCGTTATTTGAGTTTTTTTTTGTTTAGGGTAATCAGGTATATATGTTTGAATAGGTACATCTAAATCTATCTTTCCTTGCTCTACCAATTGCATAATAGCCAAGGCCGTCATTGTTTTTGCAATTGACCCCATGCGTATTTTTGTATTGGTTTCAATTTTTTTGTTGGCATCTTTATCAGCATATCCTGCAACTCCCTGCTCTACTGTTTTTCCCTCAATGGAATATCCAGCGACAACGCCCATAACCATTTTATCAGATACTATTTTATCTAATTGAGTTTGTACGGTATTATTTTTTTGAGCTATGCTATTAAAAACAATAAATAATGTAACTAAGAGGAATACTTTTTTCATTTTATTTCGATTTAAAAGTTTTAACAAATCTATAGATACTATCTCGGCAAATCGTTGTTTTTATTGTGATAGGGATAAGTGACCAAGTTTTAGGGATGAATAATTATTAGGTTTATAAAAATTTCATATAAGCTATTCAACAACAACTTACCAAACACAAACTGTTCATTTTTTTTAGCTTTCTTATTTGATTTATATCTTCTCCTTATAGAAAAAGATATGTTAATAAGTCCTTTTTTTACTATATACATTCTATAAATTATCAATTAGATTTTTATTTCATAAGCCTTTTGAATTAACTCCAAACAGCTCTAAAAATTAAAAATGACCTTAAAGACTTAATTTAATAGGATTGTAGAGAATTACTAGGTTTTAGGGACGAATGAATATTTAGGGCAAGAACATCTTTTTTGTAGTTCTTAGAAACAGGCACTTCTATTTGGGACAAGTGTATTGTATTAGCATTTTTCCAATCTTTAAAATGTGAGGGATTAATAAGGAAAGAGCGATGAGTTTTTAGCAAACTAGGGACTTGTGGATGAATGTTTTTTAATGTAACTCTCAATAGCTTTTTATGTAATTTTCCACCTATTAAATAAGACACTTCAACATAGTTATCAGCACTAGATACACAAACCAAATCCGAAAGATTTATTCGTAATACATCTCGTTTGTTTTCACCAGTCAATACAATTTTATCTAAACTTTGATTTACCGCTTTTTTATTGAGAAACCATCGTGTAAAAAGCAGTATAGGTAATATAATAAAGAAAATTGGGTAATAGACTTCTAAGGTGAACCTTGTAAAAGAATATTCTCCATTGATTATGCCAGATTTATAATAAAAATAACTCCCAATTAAAACAATAACGTTAAATAAAACAATAACTATAATTTCTAAAAAAAGAGTCCATTTTGAGAGTTTTTCGAAAACAAATTTTTGTAGAGGGACAAGTATAATGTATCCAATAAATGAGATTAATCCATAGGCTGGTAAAATCTCTAACCGAATTAAAAATGGTAATTCTGCTATATCAAAAGGGGCTATAAGTACTAAAAAAAAAATCAACCAAACAGCAATTACCGAAGCAACTACAAAATGATGTTTATATGATATGTTTAATTTTAATGAAGACATTCTATCTTATTATTTAGCTCATCAAGTTTTTCAGATAATATAATAAAAATCTATAAAATGAATTCTTACCCTAAAGGTTGTTCTCTGGACATTATACAAACAAAAAAGCCAGTCTTACGACTGGCTTTATCTGCTCCCCCTCTTGGGCTCGAACCAAGGACCCTCTGATTAACAGTCAGATGCTCTAACCAACTGAGCTAAGGAGGAATGTTACTATCCCATCAAATTGGGGCTGCAATATTAGCACCTTTCATTAAAATACACAATATTTGCCGAAAATTTTTAAAAAATAAAATATGAGTCTTTTAATTGTGGGTACGGTGGCCTTTGATGAATTGATTACTCCTTTTGGAGAATCGGGTAGAATTATGGGTGGATCCGGTACCTATGCTGGAATCTCCGCTTCCAACTTTTCTGATGATATTCGTTTAGTTTCCATTATCGGAGAAGATTTTCCAGCTGAATATTTACAGCATTTTAAGACCAGAAACATAAACACGGAAGGAATTAAAACCGTGGAAGGCGGAAAAACCTTCTTTTGGAAAGGCAAATATCACAATGATATGAACAGCCGCGACTCCTTAGAAACAGAATTGAACGTTTTAGCAGACTTTAATCCAGAAATTCCAGCTTCCTATAAAAATAGCGAATTTCTAATGCTAGGGAATCTTACCCCAGCTGTTCAAATGAGTGTTTTGGACCAAATGGAAACCAGACCAAAGCTCGTTGTTTTAGATACAATGAACTTTTGGATGGATGTGGCTCTTGATGAATTAAAGGAGGTATTGAAAAGAGTGGATGTTTTAACTATTAATGATGAAGAAGCACGTCAGCTTAGTGGTGAATATTCTTTGGTGAAGGCTGCGAAGAAAATTGCAGAGATGGGACCAAAATATTTAATCATTAAAAAAGGAGAGCACGGAGCATTATTATTTGGAGAAGGCGAAGTGTTTTTTGCCCCTGCTTTGCCTTTAGAAGAAGTTTTTGACCCTACCGGAGCTGGAGATACTTTTGCTGGAGGTTTTATTGGTTATTTGGCTCAAAGCAGAGACATTTCTTTTGCCAGTATGAAGAGGGCTGTAATCTTTGGTTCAGCACTAGCTTCTTTTTGTGTTGAAAAATTTGGTGTGGAACGTATCGTAGAAATCAACAAGGAAGATATGGCCAAAAGAGTGGAACAATTTGTAAACCTCGTGCAGTTTGAAGTTATTTTAGACTAAAGACAAAGGCTAGGAATCGACAAACGAAAAACTTTTAAAAATATTTTTTCAACAACCCAACCTTTGTCCGAAACGTGCCGTTATATGGGCGAAGGCTTAGGTTAAACAATATTTTTATCAACAGTAGTATTTCAAAATATTTAGAATAATTGTTCGGTTGTAACCAGGAAGCAGGATTCTACGTAAATTCGTCTTCCTGGTTTTATTTGAACTGATGAAGATAGATAAGGAATTATTAGAATCCTGTAGAAAGGAAGACCGTAGAGCTCAATTCGAGTTGTACCGTGTTTGTTACAGTATTCTCCTTTCTGTTTGTCTCCGGTACGAAAAGAACAAAGAAGATGCAGAATTCCTGCTAAACAAAGCCTTTTATAAAATATTGAATAACCTTGATAAGTACGCTGATAACGTGCCCTTCGAGGCCTGGATTAGACGAATTACGATTAATACAGTAATAGACGAATACAGGAAAAACAAAAAGGACATAGTTGACTATGTTGAAGAACCAACGAACATAGCCCCAAATAAAGCGGTGGACTATAACGAAGCGGATCAAAAGTACGATGCGGAGGAACTTCAAAACTTAATAGATCAATTACCACCTGTGAGTAAAAAGGTTTTTAACCTCTATGTTATAGACGGTTATAACCACAGAGAAATAGCTGAAAAGCTCAGTATGAGTGAGGGAACCAGTAAATGGCATTTAAGCAGTGCCAGAAAAAAACTGAAAGCTCTTGTACTGAAATTAATGAATAATGTTGCCGTATTGCTATGAGTGATAAAGGTTTAGATGAAATTTTTCGCAATAAGCTGACAAACCGAAATTTCGAGTTTAATCATGCGAATTGGGAGGCTATGGAAGCCATGTTGGACGCAGACAAAAAGCCTGCTGTTTATTATTGGTGGACCAGTGCGGCGGTAGTTCTTTTTGGGCTGCTTACCGCTGGTATAGCTATTTTCCAAAACCCAGAAATGGGTGCGGACGCATTGCCTGTTTCTGTTACGAATGATCAAGTAGAGGAAATTTCCCTTCCTACAATCCCTAGTAACAAGGAGGAATTAAATGGCTTTTCTAAAGAAGAGAATATTGCTTCTTTCTCAAATTCACTTCCAGAAAATAACTCAAGTCCTGAGTCAGGTTCTGTAGGTTCAGGAACTGAAGGGAATGCTCAAAATACAAATTCAAATCTTGCATCCAACCATAACGGAGGAGAACAAATTTCCAATGCAATTCCAAATAATACAATCGCCAGCCCGGGAGCTCAAGATGAAAGTAGTGCCTCTATTGTAGAGCAAGGATTTCAAATTGCATTTATTAACTTAATTGAAAAGCCAATACCATCAATAAACACCTCTGTCAATAGTGATTTAAGTATTGCTCCAACTAGAGAATACCCTTTTAGAGGCATCAGAAAATTTCAAAGGCAACAAGAAATTTCTATGATAGCCGGTGCCGGAATAGGACCCTCATTTAATGGTGGAGAAAATTCTAAAGATTGGTTAATTGGTTTGAATTATGAATATAGGTTCTCCTTTAACTGGAGTGTGAATGCGGCCTTAAGCTATAGTGCGAAAATGTCGCCGGGAATTATTCAAAATTCAGATAGTATTTTTCATTCCTTCTCCCCAGAGAGGATAATCACGGAAATGGAAAACAGCCGTTTGGATTATATTGAAATACCAATCCAATTTACAAGATCATTTAACTCCAAACATCAAATTGGTTTAGGAGTTTATAGCTCGGTTCTTTTCAATGTTAAAACGGACGTAAAAAGAACAAGTATTACTATTAAAGAAACTAAGAAAAGCGAGTTTTCAGAATCGGGACTGTCTGAAAACTTTAGGCAGTTTGACTACGGTTTAACGAGCTCCTATTCTTATCAGTTTAATCCAATGTTGAGCCTTGGGGTTCAATTCAAATACGGATTAAGCGACATAACGGTGAATAATACACAAGAGTTAAGTGGATATCATAGAAATGTTAGTTCAAGACTAGTATTACGATATAGACTATTTTAAGCGATGAAAAAGAGTGTGTTTAATTTCTTTGGAGTAACAATATTCGTGTTGTTCCTTATTACATCCTGCTCAAAGGATCCGGCCTCTCAACTAGGGGTTTACCAAGATGATTTTATATTTTATTTTGAAGGAAAAATTGATGGCCAGCCAGTGGAATTATCTGCTGGTAAGAACAACTATGCGCTAGAGACGGATTATCAATCCGATAATTCAGACAGTGTTGTGGCCATGTCCGGAGTGCTCTATAGTAGTAATACTACTGAAATGAAAAATGCTTTTATGTTGCAGTTTGTTGCAGATAAGGCATTTCAAGATGAATCGAACTTTAATGTTTTTGAAAATATTATTGAAGGAAATACATCTCTAACCGAGCGGTCCGCTTATAAGGATCACCCTACAGAATATAATCTGGTTTTAAGTCCAGATATAGTTTCCGGAACTTATAGCTACAGTTGGAATTTTGAAAACGGTATGTCTTCAACTTCTACCAGTCCAAGTTTGAGAGTTTCTTCTTTAGAATTTCCAAACTTTTGGGTAAGTCTTGGGTCGGATGTCCAAAGTGGCCCATGTACTGGAAAAACAACCCACTGGTTAAATCTCGACAGAGATTGTGATGCCACCTTCATTGTAGTGCCAAATCATGTTTTAGGAGGCTACAGGGCGAGTATTTTTGAAAAAGAAGGTGCTGTTCATTCTGTAAAATGGTATGTAGATAATAATTTGGTGAGCAGTGATCAAGAACTAAACAATATCCCTGTAAATGTAGATGGAAACCACACTTTAAAAGCGGAGATTTCTTTTTATAGTGGATGCAAAAAAGTGGTGGAAAAGGATTACAGTGTTTTAGCAAACGTGCCGGTTATTTGCGATTTGGACTTTTCCTATGATAAGCAAGACATAAGGGTTTATGATCCAAAACAAAGGGGTACGGTAGAATTGGTTTATTTTGATGCAAATGGAAAAAGGTTTAGCTCCAAATACGATAATTCAATTGGTAATTTTAGGATTCATGGTTTGAGGAATTTTGAAGAAAATGACCAAAATCAGAAAACCGTGAGATTTCAATTTGAAGGAAAAGCGGAATTAAAAGCAGCAGATGGTACCAATCTGGTTATCGACAATGCTTTTGGGTCTTTCGCCGTTGCCCATCCTTAAATATTAGGATTCAAATTCAATAAGGATTTGATTTTTCTCCACGGCAAGGCCAGTTTCCACATTAATAGACTTTACAGTTCCCTCAGAGCTGGATTTAAGAACATTCTCCATTTTCATGGCCTCAAGAATAAGCAATGCATCACCTTTTTGCACCGTTTCACCAACCTTTACCTTTATAGAAAGAACCAAACCGGGCATCGGAGCTTTTAGATCGTTTACTGCCGAAGAATTCAAATTTTCCATTCCGAGCTCTTTTAATAAAAGGTCAAAACGATCCTTGGCTTCAAGGCTGTAGGTATTGCCATTTACCATAATTTCAAAGGTTTTAGCTTCGTAATCCGCACTAACCACAGAAACATTAAAACTCTTATTGTTTTGGATGATATGAAAGCCATTGTCCTCCTTAGATACATCTAATTTGTAGTTTTCACCATTTACAATTCCCTCATAGGATTTGCTTTTCGGTTCAATTTCAAACTCTTGATTTCCAGCTTTTATCTTGTACATGGTTTTAGTCTAAGATTACAAATGTATTTTTGGCCTTTAAACTTGGCTATTCCAAATGCAAAGATGCTTTTTTTTACTCATATTCTTCCTATGCTTTAATCTACTTAAGGCACAAGAGCCTGATATTATATCCACAGAGCTTTCACTATGGCTTGATGAAAACAATAATGAGAAACTTCATGTAAGATCCTTAATACGGGTGAACCGATTTAATCTTTCAGAAATAGTATTGGATTTCATACCTGATGATATCAACTATATAAAATTAAGAGAGGGTAGACTAAAAGAGGATTTAAAATTCAGCCATAAGTCCGAAAAATTGGGAATTGAAACCGCCTCAATCAGAACCAAGAGATGCGAAATTGAAATAGATTATAATATTGATCTAAAATCAAGAAATCTAAAAAATTACATAGATCAGGAGACCGTTCAATTGGGTTTTAACTTGGGGAATCTTGTTCCTGGAAGATCGGTTGGAAAGGCAGGAGCATTTTTTCCTAGTAGAGATTTTGATGCCTTTTATTTTAAGGCGAATATTACCCTACCAAGAAAAATTAATTGCGGTTTGCCTGGAGAATTGCAGTATGTGGTAAATCATAAAGGGAAATTGCAATCCCAATTCTGGGAAACCAAAATGCAAATTAATAGCTCCCAGTTTTATTTTGTGCTGGGCGACTTTTTAGAATTTGATGAAGAGGAATTCCAAGAAGAATTGCTTATGGAATCCATAAATTTTGAGCAAAGATTGGCAGAGGAGGCTAAAAAATCAATGCAAAAAGTAATGGCTTATTTGGAAAAGTATAATCCAAATGCTGAGCTTCAGTTATGGTCCGACAAAGAAATTTTGGAGATAGACAGCTTGGCGGCTTTAAGCAAACCATTGCTTTGGGTAAAGGAGGAAAACACAAATTCTAGATGGGCAAAAAATCAATTTGTAAGAGACCAGTTGTTGTTTGTTAAAGCTGCAAAAGGAGATAGTTCCATAGCCTCTCTATGGCATTTGGAGTATTTGGGAAAAAAGGAGGGCGAAAAATGGAGATTGGAATTTTTACAAAATAAATGGGAAGAATGGAAAGATGGGAAAGAAGAAAATTCAGGCTTGGCCTTAAAATCTAAAATACTGGAATGGCTTTCAATTTCGGATAAAGGGGCTTTTCAGAAATATATAACAAAGGATGAAAAGGCGATGCAAGGGGCCAACTGGGAAATTGCCAAAACCGTAATTCAAAACAATAAAATACCAAAAGTGGAGATTGCTTATTTCTATAAAGAACAAAAAGAGCATTTGGTCATTTTGCAAAAGGACAGCAGCCTAAAACCGATTCCCATAGCCTATAATTTTTCTGTTTTTGATACCAAGGGAAAGGATAATTACAAGGGTTTTAGCAAAGGAAATTTTAGTGACACCCTGAGTTTCCCTCAAGAAGGTGCACCAAGAGCAGTTATATTCGAATATGAAACGATATTCCCAGCAGACATTAGTATTCCAAAATCAGATAATTACGATTTGTATTTATACGCCAATGGCGAAAATGAAAAGCAGAAAAAAGAAGCACTTTTCCGTTTATTCGAAACAAAAAACAAAAATTTGTATTCTACCGTTTTAGGCTTAGCAATGGACTATAAAGAGGCCGACATTAGGCTTGAAGCTGTGAATAGAGCTGAGGTTTTGGGAATTCCTGGGCAGCAAAAACTAAAGAGCCTTATTATGGCATTGGCCCAAAACGACCCAGACCCAGAAGTGAGAAAACAGGCAAAATTAGTGGTAGCAAAATATTATCCTAAAAAGTAAAAGTCATTGAGTAAATTTGCCGCCTGAAACAATTCGATATAACAGGCGTTTAGTCGTCTTAACAATATTTAAATGGATATTTTTATCAAAGCCTCTCAATTTATTTTGAGTCTTTCCTTATTAATTATACTTCACGAACTAGGTCATTTTATTCCTGCCAAAATTTTCAAAACCAAAGTCGAAAAATTTTACCTTTTCTTCGACCCCTACTTTTCCATTTTTAAGAAAAAAATAGGTGGAACCGAATACGGAATTGGTTGGCTCCCTTTAGGAGGATATGTGAAAATTGCTGGAATGGTAGATGAAAGTATGGACAAGGAACAAATGGCAAAGCCACCACAACCTTGGGAATTTCGATCCAAACCAACTTGGCAACGACTTATTATTATGATTGGCGGTGTTACAGTAAACGTAGTATTAGCCATTGTTATTTATGCCGGAATGGCCATGAGCTATGGGGAAGATTATTTGCCAAATGAAAATATGGTTTATGGTATTTCTACCGATAGTATTGGAACTTCCATTGGAATTCAAGGTGGAGATAAAATATTGGCCATCGGGGCAACAAAAATTGCACGCTATTCGGATATCGGTAGAGAAATGATTCTTACCGAAGAAAATTCCATTACCGTTGAAAGAAATGGGAAAAAGGAAAAGTTAACTTTTACAGATGCACAGAAGGGCTTGATAATCGCGCAAAAATCTCGTTTTATATCGCCAAGGGCTCCTTATGTTTTAGAGGCAATAATGGACAGTTCTAATGCAGAAGGAATTTTAATGGTGGGAGATTCCATAGTAGGACTTAATGGTAATCCCCTTCCTTATTTTGATCAATATTTGGTGGAAGTTCCGAAATTTGCGGGAAAGGAAGTCGTTTTTAATATTTATAGAAATGGCAAAAGAGAAAACCTTAGTGTTTTGGTTCCTGAAGGAGGTAAAGTAGGCATGGCACCTAAGGCTGCGGGTCATTTTTTAACCTTTGCCCATACGGACTATACCTTTTTGGAATCCATCCCAAAAGGATTGTCCATGGCTAAAAAGCAATTGGTAGACTATACAAGGCAGCTCGGAGTAATCTTTACCCCAGAAACGAAAGCTTATAAAGAAGTTGGAGGGTTTTTAATGATTTATGATCAATTCCCATCCGTTTGGGATTGGAGATTCTTTTGGGGATTTACGGCCTTCCTTAGTATTATGCTTGCCTTTTTAAATATACTTCCTATTCCAGCCTTAGATGGTGGGCATGTAGTATTTGTTCTTTGGGAAATGATTAGCGGACGCAAGCCCTCTCAAAAGGTTTTGGAATATTCTCAGGTCGTTGGTTTTATTATTCTTCTATCGCTTATTTTACTGGTGAATGGAAACGATTTCTGGAAAGCAATATTTGGCTAAACTTTAGTTTTAAGATATTCAGCTTGGGATGCTTCCTTTCTTGGTTTTAATTTTGAAATAAGGAAAGCAATAAGGAATATTACACCTGTGGAAGTGGCCATAGCGCCAGCAATACTACCGTTTAACCAAGTTGCCAAAAAGTAACCTCCAATTGAACTTAATACTCCAAAAAAGGCAGCTAAACAAAGCATGGTTTTTAGTTTTCCTGTAAGTAAATAAGCTGCGGCGGCTGGAGTAATAAGGAGGGCCACTACTAAAATAGCACCAACCGATTCAAAAGAAACTACGGTTGTTAAAGACACCAAACTCATAAAGGTAAAGTGCCAAAAAGCTGTTGAAATGCCTAAGGATTTGGCATAGTCTACATTAAATGAAGTAAGATAAAGTCCTTTGTATCCAACTAAAATAAAAAGCAGAATTAATAGCAATAAGCCACCACTAATCCATAATGCCCTAGGTCCGAGGCTTAAACCCGCGGAATTATAAATCAAATCCAAAGGAACATAAGCGATCTCTCCAAAAAGAACACATTCCTGATCCAAATCTACCTGGTTTGTAAAAACAGTAATTAAAATAACGCCAATGGCAAAAAGCCAGGTGAAGGTTACTCCAATGGAAGCATCCTCTTGAAGCCTTGCTTTTTTGTGTAATAAATCAATGATTACGGTGGTTAGAACGCCCACTGCGGCTGCACCAATTAGCATAGGAATACTATCTCTAGAACCAGAAATAAGAAAGGCAATAACGATTCCAGGTAATACACTATGCGAAATGGCATCTCCAACCATGGCCATTTTTCTGAGAATAAGGAAGGAGCCTAATAAACCACAACTAATGGCAATTATACTTCCCGTTAATATGATATATAAACCTTCCATTATTGGGTATAAGGTATAGGGCTGCTGTGCGGATCCATTTCGGGATAGCCTAATTCTTTTAATAGCAATTCTTCAATTTCGGGTGTTATAATATGCTCTATGGTTTCTGCATTTGGATGAATATGATCTGCCTTTAGACGCATTCTTTCCGTTAAATACATCTCCCACAAGCGGTGCAATCGAACAATCCTTTTAGCTTCTTCCATCCCCTTATCCGAAAGGGAAAAAACCGATCCTTTAGGTATTACAAAGTATTTTCTTTTTAGGGTTTGAATTGCACTACCAAATTCTGAATCAGTAAATCGTCTTTTTTCTAAAAGCTCTTCCTTTTTAAACTCCTTAATTGTAAAATTTTGGTTTTCAGATAGATGATAAAATGATTTTAATAGGTTTTCCGAGAGAATCTTTCTTCGGTTTTTCCTTTGTTGAAGAACCCGAGCTACTACACCTCTTTTTGGCGCAAAAAACAAGGAGAGCATTGCGATTAAAGAAAGACACATTACAATCCATGGCCCTGTGGGCATATTAGGCGCCGTGTAGGAAATATATGAGCCAACCAATCCAGAAAAAGCACCGGCCAATCCAGCCAGAACAATCATTATTAAAAGATTACTAGTCCAGGATCTCGCCGCTGCCGCAGGGGTAATTAATAAAGCTGCCATTAATACCACGCCTACAGATTGAATTCCAATTGAAATGGCCAAAACGGTTATGGTAGAAAGAATAAAGTTTAAACTACGGATGGGCAAACCAGCAGATTTTGCAAAATCAGGATTAAAACATAATATTTTAAACTCCTTAAAAAAGAGGGCTGTGATAATTAATAAAACCCCCGCAACACTAGAGTAAGCGATTAAATCACTTTGAGTCATGGAAGCTGCTTTTCCAAACAAAAATTGATCTAAGCCCGATTGATTGCCAACACCAGAATGTTGGATGGTGGTGAGGAGTAAAATTCCTATTCCAAAAAAAGC
>CAKZNE010000076.1 GCA_937129395.1 uncultured Cryomorphaceae bacterium
GCATCCCGAAATTTAGTTCAATGAAAAATATTTCTCCCGAAATAGCACTCAAAAAATCGTTTTCCCCATAAGTAGATGTCGAGTCATCCGCAGCTCCAGATTCGTCAACCAAATTTCCATTTTTGGCCTATTGGCAAAACGGAAACTTAGTTATTGGCAGCGGTTATTTTTCTTCATTTTTATTCCCTAGTATTATGCCATAGTCAAACATATCAATTCTTTCTTCTTTTGAATGCAAAAAGAATTTAGGCATATGCCACCAATGAGCTTCTGCCTTTTCTGAAAACAGTCGGCAATTTAAATTTTCCGTATTAACTTCAAGACAAACGGTATTGATGTCCAAATCGTAGCATTGTGAGTATGTTTTATGCGCGGGGTTCGGAAATGTATTTTTATACTCGATATTATATGGAGGCTGAAAATGCCTAATCAAGGAGGCTTCGGTAAAATTGATAACCTGCTGTTCATTTAGTCCATCAATTAAGACCGTATTGGTGACCTTTTTAAGATGGTCTGAATCTTTGACCTTTTCTTCTTCAGTTACTTTTATTCGTCCATCCATCAGAGTGAGTAGAATCTGCTCAAAACTTGTTAGTACTAGCCAAATTTCAGAATCAGGATTCTTTAAAATCGCCTCGGAGTAAATACCTTGCAGTGTTGAATGACTTTGAAGTCTTTCAGGCGCAGTACGTGCTCCTTTAACTCCATAAGATTGTCCAATATATAATACTTCTAAGTCAAAGTAATTAGCACACTCATAACCAAATTGTTGAAGTAATAAAGCAGATTTACCTTTTAGAATTGTTTTACCCTCTTGTTTAAGTTGAAACATATTGTATGGGTAGTTAGAAATTAATTCGAAGTCTGGTGTGTCAGCATCATTTGGTATTTCTATCTCAAACTCTTCGAACTTGTCTTGCCGTTGAACCTTAAATCCAAACACCAGCTTTTCCTTATTTGCAACAAATTTTGAAGCATCAATTAATATTCTTGGTCTTCGGCAGATTAAATAAATATGGCATGGACTGTCTTCGTTGAAATAATTGAAGTCATCTACTCTTTTTAAATCCTCTTGTTGCAGCACCATCGTATGTGTAAGGTGCATATTGAGCGCAAATTCGGATGTATATCTTTTTTTGGTCATTCGGTTTAATTCTGACAAACGTAAGGTTAAGTCGCTGATAATTATAACTTTAAAAATTGCCTCTTTTTCATTTTTTCCTTTAATTTCCCGCTAGCTAATTGACGTTAACGAGAGAAGTTAACTGGCCTTGGGAGAAATTGAGATCTTTCATTTCGGTCAAATTTGTACAGACCAGTATGAGGAATTGCTGGCAACATGCGTGTTTATACCAAAGTGGTTTATATTCGAAGCCAAAACTATAATAATATTTAAACAATATTATTTTTCAAAACAGATAAAAGAAAAGTGAATAATTTCTCTAAACCATCAAACCAATAGAAAACCTAAGGAACCCCTCACCTAAGCCTAGCCAATCGCTCCACCTTCCAATGAAACCTCCAATAGAGCAAAATGGCTGAAACCGTGAGACCAGAAGCCAAGCCATACCAAATTCCTTGGGGACCCCATTCTAAATAGATTCCCATTCCGTAGGCTCCACCAATTCCAATTATCCAATAGGAAAAGAAGGTGATAATTGTTGGGATTTTAACGTCGGAAAGTCCTCTTAATGCGCCTAATACGGCTACCTGTAATCCGTCTGAAAGTTGGAAAACTACTGCTATTACCAGTAGGGAGGAGGCGATTTTTATTACTTCTACATCTTCCGTGTACATTAATGGGAAATAGTCTCTTCCTAAAAAGTAGAATAGGCCGCAAAAGGCCATAAAAACTAGGGCCAAAACAAAACAGCTTCTTGCCGCTTGTTTTAGATTTACAAAATCCTTTTTTCCCAATTGATTTCCAACTCTTACTGTGGCCGCAGCGCCTAATCCCGAAGCGGCCATATAACTTAATGCAGCCAAACTTATAGCAACTTGGTGGGCTGCCAACGCTGTGGCGCTTATTTGTCCTGCAAAAATTGCGGCTAAGGCAAATGCAGAAATCTCAAAGACGTATTGCAGTCCACCGGGAATTCCTAAATCCAATAATTTTTTAAAATAGGAACGATGCCATTTGGTGGTGATCCAATCTTTTAAATGATTTCTAAACCTCTCGTTTTTCAAAACATAAATAACCATTACCAATGCCATTATGCCTCTGGAAATTAAAGTGGCATAACCTGCTCCATCCAATCCCAATTCGGGTAAACCCCAATGGCCATATATCAATAAATAGTTTAAAAGAATATTGATGAGGTTGGCTCCTATACTGGCGATCATGGCAAATCGTGTGTCTGATAATCCTTCTGCAAATTGTTTGAAAGTGAGAAAGAGCATAAAAAAGAATATGCTGGACGTGATAATATATAGGTAGGAATAGGACATTTCCAAAACCTGAGTTTCCTGTCCTAATAAATGCGAAAAGGAAGAGAATGCCAACACCAAAAGGAAGATTAAAACCGCTGTAGACATATTCACAACCAAACCGTGTTTTAAATAATTTCCAGCTTTTTCGGGTTTCCCTTCACCGTCAGCCATGGCGATAGGAGGGGTCATGCCATAGGCCATTCCCATTCCAAAGACCAATGGGATGGCAAAGATGTTATTGGCAAAAGAACTAGCTGCGAGAGGAATTGTTCCCAAGTGACCTATCATTATACTGTCGGCCATTCCTACCATTACATGGCCAAGTTGGCCTAGCATTACTGGCCATGCTAAGGATATGCTTTTTTTATAATGTTGGGTGAGCTTCACTTTTATATTTTACTGTGGCGAAAGTAGTTCTTTCCAGTTTTTTGGTCTTGGTAATATTTTTTTATTTCTGTTTATGGAATTGGTGCTCCTGAAATAGTATTAGAAATGGCAAGGGGTGAAAAAATGGTACTTACAAATTTGCATTATCACAGCTATCCAATCTCTCTAAGCTTCCATTTCAATCAAAATGCAATTTTTTTTGAATGAGGGATTTAGCTTCAAAGGAGCTTTTTTTAGGATTGGGAGTATATTTTTACTTTAGATGAAATCCACTACCAGTTACCTAAAGCAAAATAAAAAAAAGGAAAATTGAAATCGAATTAAACAGAAAGTTCTTTTTCGTGTCTCGTCATTTCCCTTTCGTAGAAGGCTTCAGCAGCATCCAATAAATTGGCAATTTCTGTGATTAAATCTTCTTCTTCGCCTTCCAATTCATCCATCCATTCTACTTCGTCGCGGTTTACCGACCATGCAAATCTTGGGAAGGCGGTGTGGATGATGAAAATTTCGTCGGGCATATCCGTGTTGTCGGCTACAAGGAAGTTTGGTAAAGTCATATCGTCGTTTGGTTAACTGAAAATAAATATAAGTAAAAGCATTGGTTCAAAAAGTAAATTTTTCGATGATCGAGTTTCATAGCCCTTCTTTGTGTTTTTTGGTTTGCTTATTTGCTTGCAAAACTTTTTACATCTGCCTCGCTGATTTCCTGGCCGCCCAAAATGATCAGTCTTTCAATAACATTTCTCAATTCTCTGATATTTCCTGTCCAGTCAATTTTTTGTAATTCTTCAATGGCTGCTGGTGAGAAGGCTTTTACAGCAATTCCTTGTTCTTCTGCAATCTTTTTTGCAAAATGTGTGGTTAATTCTGGAATGTCTTCTTTGCGGTCGTTTAGGGCCGGAACTTTTATTAATATCACACTTAATCTGTGGTAAAGATCTTCCCTAAATCGCCCTTCTTTTATTTCTTCTCTAAGGTTTTTGTTGGTGGCTGCTAATACTCTAACATCTACTTTTATTTCTTTGTCGCCGCCAACCGGAGTGATTCTTCCTTCTTGCAGGGCTCTTAAAACTTTGGCTTGTGCAGATAGACTCATATCTCCAATTTCATCTAGAAAAATGGTTCCTGTTGTGGCCAATTCAAATTTTCCTTTTCTGTCCTTTACGGCTGAGGTGAAAGCTCCTTTTTTATGTCCGAATAATTCACTTTCTATTAATTCTGCAGGAATGGCTGCACAGTTTACCTCTATTAAAGGAGATTTGAATCTTTCGCTTTTTTGATGAACCCAATGGGCGACTAATTCTTTCCCGGTTCCATTTGGACCAGTAATTAAAACTCGGGCATCCGTTGGGGCAACTTTTTCAATAATATTTTTGATGTCGGCCAAAGCTCCAGACTCACCAATCATTTGGTAGTTTTTGCCTACTTTTTTCTTTAGGACTTTGTTTTCTTTTACCAAACTGTGTTTATCCAAAGCATTTCTTACTGTGCTTAACAATCTATTTAAATCGGGTGGTTTTGAGATATAATCGTAGGCACCTTTTCGCATACTTTCTACGGCAGTATCCAAATCTCCATGACCAGAAATCATGATAACGGCGGTGTCTGGGTGGTTTTTACGGATATGGTCCAGAACTTCAATTCCATCCATACCTGGCATTTTAATATCACAAAGGGCTAGGTCGAAATCACTTTCTACCATTTTATCTATGGCTTGTTTTCCGTGTTCTGCTTCTTCTATTTGGTAGGATTTATCTTCGTCGGAGAGAATATTTTTGAGCACGTTTCGGATTGCTCTTTCATCTTCTATAATAAGGATTCTTGCCATGGAATATTTTCTTTTTCTAAGGTTTTAAAAACACCTTCTTTTAAGGCGTAGGTAGATAATTTTAAATTGGAAATCGCTAGTCGATCCAGGCTGTGGTTTACCAAAACACATGCCAATACAATGAGATCTGCTCGCATAGGAATCATTCCTGGGGTATTCAATCTTTCCTCAAAATTTCGACTCAACATTAGTCCGGAAATTTCGGAATAATCCTGTATTTTAAAATTGTATTTTAAAGTCTTTTCTAAATCTATCGGGTATTGATGCCTTTCAAAAATCATTTGAGCAAACGTATCAAAAGAACCGCTGCTTCCTATTAATTCGGTGGGTGGAAATTTTTTACAAACTTCTATGAGTTCAGAAATCTCTTTATCCAAATAATGGTAAATTTTTTCTACTTCCTCTTCTTTAATAATATCGCTTGGATTGAAAAGCTGTATTAATCGACTTACGCCTAAATCATAACTTTTTTGCCATTTCACTCCTTCAGAATTGGCCAATATAAATTCTGTACTTCCTCCGCCAATATCCATTATTAACGAATAAGGCTTTCCAAAATCATAAAGTAGTTTTACGCCTTCATAAATAAGGTAAGCCTCGGAATCTCCAGAAAGGATATTGATTTTAATCCCAGTTTCTATCGCAACATTTTCGGCAAATTCTTTTCCGTTATCTGCTCCCCTTACCGCAGAAGTGGCAAAGGCAAAACAGGAATCAACTTTATTTTCAAGGATGGTTTTTTTGTGTTCCTTCAAAGCCGCCAATCCTCTTGCCATTGCTTCAGGATGTAATTGGTTGTTTACTAAACCACCTTCACCCAAACGCACGGAAATTTTGTTTTTAAGAATCAACCTATTTGTTTTACTTTCTTGAATTAAAAGGTTGAAAGTGTTGGTGCCAATATCTATAATGGCTATTCTCATTCAGATTTCGGTATTTCTCGAACCCAAAGATCTCTTTGAGGGAAAGGGATTGTGATTTTATTGGCTCTGAATTGTTTATCAATTTCAAAACGGATCTCACTTTTTATTCTTTCGATATGAAATAAATGTTCAGAATAAAAAAGGAGGGAAAAATCTAAGGAGCTATCGCCGAAATCGGTAAATATTACATCTGGTGTAGGTTTCTTTTTTACATGCGGATGGTTGGCTAAACATTCTAAAAGTATTTTTTTAACCAAAGCCGTATCACTACCATAGGCCACACCTACCTTAATATTAAAACGGGTATTTTTTTCATTGTGCGACCAATTGATTAAATTATTGGAAGTGAGCTTTTGATTTGGCACAATGAGAATAATCTCATCCCTAGTAATTAAAGAGGTTGTTCGCAAACCTACCTCCTTTACTTTTCCAATAGTTCCGTCAATATTTACAATATCCCCTGCTGTAACGGCTCTTTCGGAAAGGATAATAAATCCAGCAATAAAATCTCGAAATAGATCCTGAAGACCAAGACCTAATCCCACCAATAAGGCTGCGGAACCTGCAAACAGCACAGTAATTTTTACTCCAAGACTATCAATACTAAGAAGAATAGCCAGGGTATAAATGATATAGGATAATATCTGTAAAATGGCATAGCTCTTTCCTGGGTCGATGCTGTTTTTACTTACTTTTCTTTGAAAAAACTTCTTAAGCAACCAAAGAAGAATTTTGGCTAAAAGGAAGATTACAACTATTCCCACCAAACTGTAAACATGGATGGTGGTATTTCCAACTGAAAACAGAGTGTAATCTAAAAATTCTTTAATCTGCTGCATTTATCCTTTATAGCTTATCCATTTTATTAATTCCTTAAATGTCGGCTTTTTACCGTACATCAAAATGCCGATTCTGTAAATTTTTCCGGCCATCCAAGTTGTGCCTAAAAATGTGATTACAAGCAGACTCATAGAAAGAATTAACTGCCAAGCTGGAACGCCAAAGGGAATCCGAGCCATCATTACCACAGGTGATGTTAAAGGAATCATGGAAAACCAAAATGCAATTGGGCCATCGGGTTTATCCAGTGCCGTAATTAAAACAATTATAGCCGCAATTAAGGGTAAAGAAACAGGAAGCATAAATTGTTGAGTATCTGATTCTTTGTCAACTGCCGAACCTATTGCTGCAAATAAGGCGGCATATAATAAGTATCCAAATATGAAAAAGAATAAAAAGCCTCCTATTATTAAGGGGAAATCGATCAAGCTAATTTTGTGCATGATTTCCATCATCTTCTCATTTCCTGCATTGGATTGTGCCGTAACCGCAGCAGCGTCTAGGGCATCGCCTAAAATAAAAGTGCTAGCTAAAAAATACATTAGACCTCCAAATAATAACCAAATAGTAACCTGAAGCAGAGCAACCCCAGCCAGGCCTAAAATTTTACCAAGCATCAATTCAAAAGGCTTTACCGAGGAAATCATTACTTCTACAATCCGGCTGGTTTTTTCTTCTATTACACCCCGCATAATTTGTGCTCCGTATAGAAATACAAAAATGTAAATCATAAAACCGGAGACATATCCAATCCCCATTTTAATAATTCCAATGCTTTCCTTTTCTTCTTTTTCCTCAATATTTATAGTATTGAGATTTACGTCTGTCCTACTTCGTTTTACCGCTTCAGGATCTACATTTTCTAGTTTTAGTTTTTGCAGTTGAATATAGTTGGAAAGCCGACCTTCGATATAACTAACTGTTCCAATATTCGCATCTCCCACTGTATATAAGGTGGCTTTCTTTTTAATCCAATCTGGGTCCATATTGCCGCCGTCTGGAATGTAAAGCAGACCATATTTTTCTGTTTCTTTTAAAACTTGCTTGGCGGCATCTAAATCAAATTTTTCAGGATTCAAATATTCAAATCTTAAGCCTTCCTTTCCTTTATCATTATCCATTAAAAAAACCTTATCCAAAACCAAAACCTTCTTTTCATCCCCCGGAAGGGTTGCCAAATAAGCGGGTAAGACAAAAAGGGCCACAGATAAAATTGGACCTAAAATGGTCATTACAATAAAACTCTTTTTGCGAACCCTTGTGCTGAATTCTCGCTGGATAATCAAACCTATTTTATTCATACCGCTTGTACTTTTTGAATGAAAATATCATTGAGACTTGGCAGTTCTTCATTAAAAGAAATCAATTGCTGATTGGAAACAATTTGTTTAATCAATTCCGAAGTGTTATCATCCGGAACACTCACTTTTAAAGTTGTAATTCCTTCTTTGGATTTCTGCTCTAACAATTGCATTCCATTGGGCACTGCGCCGTTGAAATCTCCTGCAACTTCGAAAATGTAATTATGGCTTTTATTCGCCATTTTCACTTCCTTAATAGGCCCTTCCAAAATTTTATGAGATTTATTGATTAAAGCAATGTCATCACAAATTTCCTCTACAGATTCCATCCGGTGGGTAGAGAAAATAATGGTAGCTCCTTCGTCTCGCAACCTTCGGATTTCACTTTTTATTAAATTGGTATTAATAGGATCGAAACCTGTAAATGGTTCATCAAAAATTAATAAATCGGGTTTGTGAATTACCGTGGCAATAAACTGGACTTTCTGTTGCATTCCCTTGCTCAGTTCTTCCACATTTTTATCCCGCCACGATTCAATTTCAAATCTTTCAAACCATTCTCGAACGGTTTTTTTGGCAGATGCTTTATCCAAATTTTTCAGTCGGGCCAAATACATGATTTGTTCTCCTACTTTCATTTTAGGATATAATCCTCTTTCCTCTGGTAAATAACCAATCCTTGAAATATGTTGAGGAGCTAAGGCTTTTCCATCAAATAATACTTTTCCTTCATCCGGACCTGTAATTTGGTTTATAATACGAATCAAGGAAGTTTTTCCTGCACCATTGGGACCTAAAAGCCCAAAAATGCTACCCTTAGAAATCTCCATGGAAACAGAGTTAAGGGCTTGGTAGTCACCATAGTATTTTGATACTTCCTGAATGGATAGTATGCTCATGTTTTATTTTTTTGTGAATTTAAGAAAGCTGCTGAATTGTGGAAAGTTGTAGGGGTATTTTATTTGAGTTTTTGCTTTAGTTTTGGGTTTTCCGATGGGGTTGTTTTTTTGTTTTTGGAAATCAAACGCAGCTTTGGAGGTTTAGTCTCAAATTAATAAGGTAAACTTTTATTCAACCAAATAAAATTGGCCAATGATTTTTTCAAAAGCGAGGAACAGAATTTTATTTCTAAGTATTTTATTTTATTTGTCGAGTTGCCAAATTATCCAAGAGGAGGGTGCTGCAAAAACTTTAAACCAGATTGAAATTGAATTGCAGAATCAACTGCCTTGTATTGAGTTGAATAGAAAAGGACATTCCTATATGATGGATACTTGGTTTTCTAATAATTCGGTATTAAAGTCAAATGAAAATCTGGATTCTGCCAAATATTTTTTTAAAAAATCAATTAATTGTGATTCTTTAAGTATAGATAATTGGTTGGGTTTGGCATGGAATCATGAAATTAGACTTGAATTTGATTCCTTAATAAATTGCGTAGATAAAGCGCTCAGTATTGATCCTAAAGATATACGGTCCTTGGGTTATAAATTGGCAAACCTTTATTTAATGTCTAACCAAGAAGAGGAGAAAAATTGCTTTTATGTTTTTGATAAACTGTTGGAAGATAGTTTGGAAGTTAAGCCAGATATTGAATTGTTAAGAAAAAGGTTGTTTGCAATTGTGGTTTTTGAGGATCGTCAAAAGGCCCTTGCAACTTTAAATAACTATCAACTCACCGGATCTTATGAAAATTTAAAGGAACTAAAAAAGAAAGTTCTTAACCTCAGGATAGGTGATTATTTTTATAATGAATACAACAATTCAATCCGAAACAATTGTGAGATTAAGATTCCAGAAAACCTTCCATTGGATTGTCTGGACAGACCTATTGAGATTCATGAAATTGGCGGGTAATGGTTTAACCTCCAATAGGCCGGAACAAATGCAATCCGGAATTGCCAATGCAAAATATTCCTTGGCTGAAACTAAAGTTTGTTATACAATTTCTCCTTCCAAATAAATTTTTCCAACGAGATTATTTTTTTTTAGGCTTGATCTTGGGCATCAGATTGAATTCCCAAAAACCGTTTGAGTTCCATTTCACATTCTTCCCTGTAAAATTTCCAATTGGAATAAGGCAAAGGGAAAATGGGGATTCCGGCTCGACTTAATATTTTATACCTCCCAACCGAAATTGCATCTTCATATTTCCCCGGGTAGCCAATTAAATCTATTCCAAAATAATTGTCGCCAACTTTTAGCAAAACATCTATTGGGATGCCGGCAATGGGGAAGTAGATCCATGTTTTATATTCTAAAGAATTGGTTAGCTCCAAAACTTCTGATAAAAACAGGTGATGGCTTTTTTCTTCTTCAAACTGTTCACTTTCTTCGGTTTCAATTGGCTTGGTGTTGGCCAAAAGTTTCCTCAAATTATGTTCTGGTTTTAGTTGTGATGGGTTAATGGAATAATAAAGATATTGTTTGTTTTTGGCTCGGGTAATACTCACATTAAAAACATCTTCTTTGTTCAAGTGATGAAGAGCAGAATGGTGACTGTCATTATCAACCGCAAAGGAAATAAACATCAAATCTCTTTCCTCTCCTTGAAAGCTAAATGCGGTTCCTACACTTAAATGATGGGCTTTTATTTGTTCAATTTCCAACTGGTTTTTAATCAAAAGAGAAATAAAATTTACCTGATCTCGGAATGGACTTAAGATCCCAATACTTGTTTTTAAGGCATCATCTAATTCTTTTTCATTCGCAATAATTTTCAAAACTTTGGCCATAATAGCCTGTGCTTCTTTTTCATTAATTCCTTGTTTGTTTCTTGTCCCCATTACAGGAAAATGAAAAACTCCAAGCTCTTTATTGGATAAGGGCTTTTCCGTCATAATCCTCAAATCACCATTGTAAAATTCTTTATTGGAAAAGTTTATAATACTCGGTTCGGACCGGAAATGTTCATTTAAATAACTCAGTTGATCTTGAGAATTTAAACTCATATTCACTAAATCTAAAACACTGTTGGATCTATAATTAAAACGGGATTTTTCCTCAGAATTTAAACCTTTGTCCCGACCAATAACTTCCATTTTTAATCGAGATAAAAAGGAGATATGCCTTAACTGTTGGGGATCTCCACAAAAAACAACTTTTTTCGCTCTCTGCATAGCGGGAAGAACACTGGCCATATCACATTGGCTGGCCTCATCGCTAATCAATAAATCGAACATTTCCTTTTCCATAGGAAGGTTTCTATTGATTTCTGTGAGCTTGCAAAGCCAAATTGGGAAGGTCTTAAAAACCGTTTCAAAGTCAATTTTAGAAAAGGAATTTTCTAAATCTGAACTTGTGCTAGAGCGAATAGATTGGTATAAATGTTCAATTGATTTCCGATTGGTTTTAAGCAATTCTTCCAGTTTGGTAGAATATCGCGCTAAAGCAAGTTCTCTATTGGTTTCAATTAATGTTTCAGTAGAATTATGGATATTTTCCAAAATCTCCCAATGTGGAGTTTTCCATTTTGCATTCATTTTCCGAAGCCATACTTTCAAGCTGTTTGAGTTCGCTTTCCCGAATAATTTTGATCCTTGAATCTCTTGTTCGAGTCTGGATTCTAAGTCCTTTTCGAAATTTAGAAGTTTGGATTTTGTTTGTCTGGATAATTTTTCGGTATTCTTGATTTTCCAATAACCATATTCTGAGGCATAATCGGTCTTCGAGACTAAAAGGCGACTCAATTTCTTTCGCATTAGGGAAATATTCTTACTCTTTCCAGATCGAAGTGGAATATCCTCGCTGCCTAATATTTTATTCGTTGTTCGCCAAACTACATCCACAGCTTCATCCTGACGAGAGCTGATTAAAACCGATTTTCCATTCATTAAATAATCAATGGCAATACTGGAAATAGTAAAGGATTTCCCGGTTCCTGGTGGGCCGATTATCACTGAAATATCCTGACAAAAAGCATTGGAAATGGCAGATTTTTGACCCACACTTAATACGGCTGGAACATTGGGTTCATGGAGAATTGATTTTTGAAAATCGGCATTATTGGCTAATAATTTTTTAATCGGCAGACTAAATTCATCGCAATTTTCCAATTCTTGAAGCTCAGACAAAATCCCGTAATTATCATTGGATTTGCTCATTACGGCTAATGCCGAGGCGGGAACAATTTTAAAGAAATCAATTTTTGAAATTTGTTTAGGTTGAAGGCTTCTTTTAATTTTTGGTGCCGACCATAAATCCGGAAAAAAGAGTAAAGCCTCCGTATCGAGTTTAGGGAAATACTCTTTTAATAAGCGAGAAATTTGTCCAATAGCACCAAAGTCAAATGGCGGTTTTTGGAAATCGGCTACTATTTTAACCTCCACTTCAGAATTTACATTCGCAGTTTGAATTAAGAGATTTAGGGCGCTGGAATTAATTCTGTAATTATCGATATCAATAGAAACAAAACGAGAATCTTTGGTCTTTTCCAATTGGGCAGGGAACAATAATAAGGGAGCACAAACTTTTTTGGTTTTGCCAAATTGTGAATCAGTGCCTAGTATAAACAAGGAAGTGTATACTAATTCCTTCTCCTTTTTAAAGATTTCTGTGGTTTTTAAAATCTCCTCAAAATAGTCCTCACTAATCGGGATTTTTGGACTAAAATCATTTATTAATTCTTCCTTAGAGTCAAAGACTTGAAGGTGTTCAACTTTGCGTTTGTTGAAAATATCCAACAATTGATAATTCCTTTTATCCTCCACATAACATTGGTGGAGATAAGAGACGAGGCATTTAATTGGAGAAGGTTTCAGATGAAAATTATTTTTAGGAACAAGGCCATCAATTTAGGATTTTTTCTTTTCTTTTTGCTTTTAATGGAATCTTGAGAAAGCTATAAACTCAGATAAGGCTTTGCTTTTTTTGATTTTGATTGGGTTTTTTTGCTTTGATTTAGCACTCAGATTTTAAGGAACAAGGATACCGCTTAAAGTACCCACTAAGTTTGAGTTCAGTGGATTGTCTTAGATTTTCATCTAAATTCAATTTTTTCACATAAAAGAAAACCGACCACAGATAATAAATAAATCCCTACAAATAGTAATTAGAAAGGTCTTCTGCCCTGGGAATTTTTAATTTTATCCCATTAATATTTTCTCCGGAAGCAATTTGATTTTTATCCTTTAGATTCGTTGAACCAACACAAGCCTATGAAAACCATTTCCAAATCCTTTGTTCTGTTTTTTTCAATTGCCTTACTATTTAATGCCTGTAAGGGTAGGCAAGAGCAAGTTCCCGTTTTTGACAAATCCTTTGCCGCTTATATCAATGCTTTTACTTCTGGAATTGTTTCCAAAAAAAGCTCCATACGGGTGAGTTTAAGTCAAACCACCACCAAGCAATTAACTGAGGGGATTTTAAATTTTGAGCCTAAAATTGAAGGGGAGTTAATTTGGAAGGACAATTCCACCATTGAATTTGTACCTAAGGAAGATTTGGAGCCAGGTCAGGTTTATATTGCTAAACTTAATCTCAATAAAATAATTGAGGTTCCAGATTCGATGGATGTTTTTGAGTTTGGTTTTCAAGTAATTCACACCAATTTTGAATGGGGAACGGTTCAGCTTAAAGCTCAATCTCAGGATCAAATGCAATGGTATAGTTTGCAAGGAAATGTTCTGGCAGCCGATAAGGAAGAACTGGAAAGTCTAAGCGATTTATTGCAAGTAGAAACCGACGGAAGGCTACTAAAACCTAGATGGGAAAATACCGCGAATTCCAGTGTATATTCTTTTGTTTTGGACAGTATTGAAAGGACTGAAAAATCCAAGGAAGTATTGTTGAGTGCAAACAAATCAATGGAAGGTGGTGCGTCATTAAAAGATCAAAACTTAGAGTTGCCCGGATTGGGGGATTTCAAATATTTAGGTTTTGATTTTGTTCAGAATCCGAGTAGAAGTATTGTTTTAAAATTTTCTGATCCGATAAAAAAGGATCAAAATCTTCAAGGTTTGGTTACTCTTGAAGACGTTAATGAGTTGAAATATAAAATTGATAATAACAGTGTTATATTATTTCCACCAGATGATCTTTTTGGCGATAAAAAACTAAATATTTTCAAAGGCATTAAAAACATTTTGGACTATTCCTTTAAAGAAGCCCAAGAAATTTTGATTCCCTTTCGCAATGAAAAACCCCAAGTCCGCTTAATTGGCGAGGGGAATATTCTTCCATCAAGCGAAAGCTTATTACTTCCTTTTCAAGCCATTAGTTTAAAAGCCGTGGATGTGAAAATTGTGCAAATCCGCGAAAATAATATGCTTCAATTTCTGCAAACCAACGATTTGTCTGGTTCCAGAGATTTATTTCGAGTAGGTGAGGTGATAGCACAAAAAAGATTGGATTTAAGTCAGGCTGAAAAAATGCAGGGCAATAATTGGATGACTTATTCTCTGGATTTATCCAAATTAATTAAAGCGGAACAAGGTGCCTTGTACCGAGTTTATTTGAGTTTTAAAAAGGAATATGCGACTTATATCTGTGAAGAAAACTTAGACCAGGCCCCTGATGAAGATGAGGATTACAATTATTATTACTGGGACGAATATGAGGAGGATCATTATAACTATGCTGGGGTTTACAATAATTCGGATTATTATTTCTCCTATCCAAGCGGCTATCGCTGGAATCAAAGGGACAATCCTTGTCACAATTCCTATTACAATAGTGAAAGGTTTATTGTAAGAAATATTATGGCTTCGGATATTGGGATTATTGCCAAAAGCGGAAATGATAATGTGGTGGACATCAGTATTTCAAACCTTAAAACCACCGAGCCAATTGCCGGTGTAGAAATAGAATTATACAATTACCAACAGCGATTAATTAGTTCGGGTAAAACCGATGGAAATGGCTGGTATAATATCAAAATAAAAGAACCTGTTTATTTTGTAAAAGCCCAGAGTGGAAAAAATCGCGCTTATTTAAAATTGGATAATTCCAGCAGTGTTTCGGTAAGTAATTTCCCAGTAAATGGGGAGCAAGTTCAAAAGGGAATAAAAGGATTTATATATGCCGAAAGAGGAGTTTGGCGGCCAGGTGATAGTTTGCATATCAACTTTATTCTGGAAGACAAATTGGGGACTTTGCCCAAAGATCATCCTGTTCATTTTGAATTATTCAATCCTTCGGGTCAACTGGTGGATCATCAAATTAGTACAAGTGCAAAAAATTTCATTCGCTATTTTAGAACCTATACCAAACCCACGGATCCCACAGGAAATTATGAGGCGAAAATTAGGGTTGGAGATCTCAGTTTTAGGAAAACAATAAAAATTGAAACGGTAAAGCCAAACCGCTTGGATATTGATTTAAGTTTTGAAGACCAAACCATGCTATTGGAAAATGGGATGGCGAAAGGTGAAGTGAAAGTAAAATGGCTTACAGGTGTGGATGCTAGTAATAGTAAGGTAACCATAAATGCAACGGTGGCTTCGCTTTACAATGCCTTTCCTCAATACAAAGGCTATGGGTTTAATGATCCTTCCAAAAGTTTTGAAAGTGAAGAAGTGCCTTATTTTGAAGGGCCGCTGGATGAAAATGGCTTTTATCAATTGGATGAAAAAATAGGATCATTCAGTCATGCCCCCGGAATGCTGAAAGCACGTTTTTTAGTAAAGGCCTTTGAAGGAGGAGGAGATTTTTCTACAGAATATTTTGACGCTAAACTAAGTCCTTATTCCACTTATGTAGGAATGAAAATGCCTGAGCATTCTAATAATTCCTGGTATTACAGCACGGATGTAGATCATAATATTCAAATCAGAACGGTGGATCACTTGGGAAAAGCTAAGGACGCGGAAAACTTGGAGGTGAAAATTTATAAAATTTCCAGCAGCTGGTGGTATAACCGTCATAATGGACTTTCTCAATACATAAATAATGAAAGTACTTATTTGGTGCAAAAAGGAAAAGTAAGCACCAAAAATGGATTGGGTTCGTACAAGATGAATATTAAGTACCCAAATTGGGGACGATTCCTAATTCGTATTACGGATGCAAATGGACATAGCACGGGACAAATTGTGTATATCGATTGGCCAGAGGACCAAAGAAAAAACAGAGCGGAATCCAATGGAAACAGTACGGAATTGAGTTTGAAAACCGATGAAGAAGAATATGAGGTTGGGGATGAGATTGTTGCTAAAATTCCAATGGCCGAAAACTCTAGGGTATTGGTAACTATAGAAAATGGGAATGGAATTCTTAAAAAGGAATGGTTTACTAGTAAGGAAAAGGTGGGCGAATATAAATTCAAGGCCACGGCGGAAATGTCCCCAAACATTTACATCAGTGCTTGGCTGATTCAGCCCCACGCACAAACTGAAAACGATAGGCCTATTCGATTGTATGGAATTTCAACCGTAAAAGTTGTAAATCCAGAAACGGTTTTGGAACCCATTATTACGAGCAAAGATGTTTGGAGACCAGAAACCAAAGTGGAAGTAAAGGTTAAAGAAAAGGATGGAAAACCCATGTATTATACCATCGCCATTGTAGATGAAGGATTATTGAACCTTACTCGTTTTAAAACCCCAAAACCTTGGCCTTTGTTTTATGCCAAAGAAGCATTGGGTGTAAGAACTTGGGATTTATACCATCAGGTTATTGGGGCTTATGGCGGCGAAATGTCTAAGAATTTTGCGATTGGTGGTGATGAAGCTTTATCGAAAGTTGGACTAAACAACCAGAATAGATTTGTGCCTATGGTTCGCCATTTGGGTCCTTTTAAATTAGAGGCAGGCAAGGAAGCTTCACATCATGTAGATCTTCCAAATTATGTGGGTAAAGTAAAAGTAATGGTTGTGGCTGCCAGTAAAACAAGGGCTTATGGTAGTGCTGATAAGTCCATTCATGTAAGAAAACCTTTGATGGTTCTTACCAGTTTGCCTCGAGTTTCCAGTCCAAAAGAAACAATTACTCTTCCGGTAACTGTTTTTGCTATGGAGGATAATGTTAGGTCTGTAGATGTAAAAGTTGAGGTTTCCGGTAAAATTAAGGTTGTTGGGGAATCCACTAAAACGGTGAAATTTCAAAAGAATGGAGAACAAGTGGTGGATTTTGTATTGGAAACTCCAGGTGAAATAGGAACAGCATTTATAAAAGTAAATGCTAAAAGCGGAAAGGAAAAAGCGCATGATGATACAGAATTGATGGTTAGAATTCCAAATCCGCCTATGACTACTTCCCAAGAAGTATTTCTGAAAGCGGGAAGGGACACCACCATTTTCTACGAACCCCTTGGAGTGGCAACTACCAATAGATTGGTTGTAGAATCTTATGGGATACCGCCTATAAATTTGGAGAAAAGACTGAAATATTTAACAGGCTATCCTCATGGCTGTGCTGAGCAAACTATTTCCAGAGTTTATCCCCTATTGTTTTTGGAAAGTATTATGGAATTGAGCGATGATTTTAAAACCGTGAATAATACCAATATTGGAATTGCAATTGAAAAGCTTTATCAATTACAATCCAGCTCTGGAGGAATTCATTATTGGCCAGGATATTCCTATGTAAATACCTGGGTTACCACCTATGCGGGTCAATTTCTTTACCAGGCAAAAGATAAAGGTTATGATATACCAGCTGGAATGTTGGATAGGTGGGAATCTTATCAAAAGAACACGGCCAGAAGTTGGACCCCTAAATACAGCAGCTATTCAAATTATTGTACCAATTGTTTAGACCAATCCTACCGATTATACACCTTGGCAGAAATTGGAAAACCTGAGATTGGAGCCATGAATAGATTGAAAGAAGCCCATCATAAATCCGAGATTACAAAATGGAATTTGGCAGGAGCCTATTTGTTTGCTGGTCAGGGGAAAGTGGCACGTGAAATTGCTTATGAAGCCAAAAAGAATCTTTCCAATTCCCAAACGAAATACAGTAATTATGGAACTTCCTTAAGGGATAAGTCTATGCAATTGGAGGTGCTTCATAAGCTGGGTGAAAATGCAGAGGCCTTTAAAGTGGCCAGACAGATTTCTAAAAACCTAAGTTCTAGGTCATGGTATAGTACCCACGATATAGCTTTTGCCTTAAAAAGTATGATGATGGTTTATGGAAATCAAGATAATACGGATGTTTTGTCTTGGGAAATGACCTCCAGTACAGGGGAAAAAGCGAAATATAAAAATGCTAAAACGGTGGAAAGATTTGTCCTTAAAAAAGGCAGAGATGCCAAAATGCAATTGACCATTAAAAATACGGGGGATAAAGATTTAAACTTTAGTGTTACCCAAAGTGGAATTCCTCTGGATCACCATCAGGTGGCAGAAAGTCATAATTTGATGCTAGACGTTCGTTATTTCTTACCAAATGGCAATAGTTTGGATGTTTCAAAACTTAGTCAGGGACAAGATTTTTATGCTGAGGTTTCGATACGTAAAGTGGATGGTACCATTGGTTGCGAAAACATGGCATTATCGCAATTGTTTCCAGCCGGGTGGGAGATTATTAATACTCGATTATTAGGTGTTCAGGAATTGGACAATACTTTAACGCGTCCAGATTACCAAGATATTAGGGATGATAGAGTTTATACTTATTTCAGTATGAAATACACTAGCAAGGTAAAATTTAAGGTAAGGTTAAACGCCACCTATGCTGGGAAATATTATTTGCCTCCCATTTATGTGGAGGATATGTATAATATTGAAACGAAGGCTCAGAACCAAGGATTATGGGTGGAAGTAATACGATAGCTCGGAAAAGGCTTGGATTGCTTTTAGTTGGACTTTCCCTTATCGTCTTCTATTATTTTTATTTACCAAAAACCTTATTCGACAAGCCTTATTCTTCTTTGGTTTTTGATGAAAATGGGGAAGTGTTAGGGGCACGAATTGCCAAGGATTACCAATGGCGATTTGCTCCTCAAGATTCCCTTCCTTATAAGTTTAAAACCTGCCTTATTAATTTTGAGGATCAACATTTTAATTACCATCCTGGCTTTAACTTAATAGCTCTTGCCAAAGCATTTCGGGAGAATATTAAAGCTGGAAAAGTAGTAAGTGGTGGAAGTACGTTAAGCATGCAATTGGTCAGGTTGAGCCGAGATAATCCAAGTCGAACCATTCCTCAAAAGATTTCAGAAATTCTATTGGCCACTAGAATTGAATGGTCTTATACCAAACAAGAAATATTGAATTTATATGCCGCCCACGCTCCATTTGGCGGAAACACAGTTGGCTTGGAAGCCGCAGCTTGGCGATATTATGGAAGGTCGCCTTGGGATTTAACCTGGTCGGAATCTGCAACTTTGGCTGTGTTGCCAAATGCACCTGGTTTAATTCATCCAGGTAGAAATAGGAAGGCCCTAAAAGCCAAAAGGGATGGACTATTATTAGATTTAAAGGAAAGAGGATTGCTTTCTCAAGAACAATACGAATTGGCTTTAATTGAGGAGCTTCCGGAGAAACCTATTCCCTTAAGAAATAGTAGTCCACACCTAGTGGAATATCTTAATAAAGGAAAAAAGGGAACAAGCATAAAAACAACCCTCAACCTTAGTTTGCAAAGAGAAGCCATTCGGAGTTTATCCAATTTTAAAGAAGCTTTAAAAGCTAATGAAGTGCACAATGCGGCAATTTTAGTATTGGATGCAAACTCTGGAGCAGTAAAGGCGTATGTAGGGAATTACACCGATAATGATGTTCCAGATCGCTTTAATGATATGCTTATAACACCAAGAAGTTCGGGAAGTATTTTAAAGCCTTTTTTGTATTGTTCCATGCTAAATGAAGGCAGTCTTTGGCCAAAAGAGTTGGTAAGAGATATTCCTCTATTATTTGCGGATTTTAAACCTGAAAACTTTGTGAATTCATTTTCGGGAGCTATTCCTGCAGATCTGGCTTTAGCCCAGTCTTTAAATATTCCCTTTGTTTATATGCTCAAATCTTATGGGGTAGATCATTTTTTGACCGATTTAAAAGAATGGGATTTTACCACCATAAATAGATCGGCTTCCAATTATGGATTGTCTTTGATATTAGGTGGGGCAGAGGTAAATGCTTGGGATTTGGGAAATGCTTATTTTCAGATGCAACAGAAACTAAAGGAAAAGCGAGGTGAAGAATTGATTAACAATATTTATTTGGAGGAACAAGAAAAGTCCTTCGGTGACTTGCCAGATTTTAATCCTGGGGCTGTTCATCATACATTAAAAGCGATGAGAAATGTAATTCGTCCGAATACAGAAATGGGATGGCAGTTTTTTAATAAAGGCTCTGTGGCTTGGAAAACAGGAACTAGTTTTGGACATAGAGACGCATGGGCGGTAGGGATAACTTCCGATTATATAGCTGTGGTTTGGGCTGGGAATTCTACTGGAGAAGGTAGGCCGGGTTTGGTAGGAGCATCATCTGCTGGTCCAATTTTATTTGATCTATTAAATAAACTTCCTGTAAAATCTCAAATTGAAATTCCACATGATAATTTAAAAGAGGCGGTGGTTTGTGGTGTAAGTGGACATCCAGCCGGAAAATATTGCGATGAATCTGATACGGTTTTGGTTCCTGATATTGTTTCTTCTAAAATTCAATGTCCGTACCACGAGCGAATTTTTACAAGTATGGATGGGGCATTTAGGGTAAATCGATCTTGTGGTGTTGAAAATGGTATAGAGTCTAAGAATGTTTTTGTATTGCCAAGTACCATGGCTTGGTATTATAAAAAGCAACATACTTCCTACACCTATTTACCGCCTTGGCATCCTAACTGTAATGGTGGGAATATGCATATTATGGAATTGGCTTATCCCAAACCAGGGGCACAAATTTTTCTGCCAAAAGATTTAGGTGCGGTAAAACAAGAGGTGATTATGGAACTTAGTCATCAAAGACCAGACTCTAAAGTTTATTGGCATTTAAACGGCAAGTTTATCGCCAGCACCCAAGATTTTCACCAATTAAAAATGGATTTGGAGAAGGGCGAATACCAACTTCATATAGAGGATGAAATGGGAAATTCGGTAAAGGCTAATTTTTCGGTAAGCGCTTATTAGGCTCTATTTGAATAGGTAGGCAACACGGTTCTGAGAATCTGGTAAACCGATAATGTTATTGATATAATCTTCTTTGATAACCAAGTCCCCCTTCTTGATAAATCCTTCACCAAAAGGCATACAGGCCTTCCAAGAACCGGATGGATTGCAATTGTCGAGATCATCAATTTTTACTATAGTATGCTTCTCAACAATAATAAAAAAGCCAGAGAAATCCCTGGCTTCTTCTAATACTGATTTGATATTTTTCTTCCCAAATTTGATTTTTTTATCCGCTTTTTGCTCAGATAAATTCTTTAAAATCTCAATTGGATTATCCCCTTTAATGCTTTTAATGGAATTACTATTTGAAAGGAATTGCTCAACAACACCATTATCTTCGCTGGCAGAAATGGAACTTGTTTTCACCTCAGTTGCCACTTCTTCCCCCTTAGATTCAGCTTGTGATTTCGTTGATGGCGCACTTTGATCATTAGAACAAGCCATCAAACATGGTATTGCAAAAGCCCAAAAAAGATGTTTCATAGTAATCTGCTTGAGAAATTTATTCAGCTAAGCTACTAACTAAACATCTCTTTTACCTTATCAAAGAAAGATTTTTCACCTCTTCCCGGTTGTGGGCTGAAATTACTGTCCTCTTTCATAATTTCAAAATACCTTCTTTGTTCGTCGCTAATATTTTTGGGTGTCCAAACACTAATATGAACCATTAAATCCCCAGTTCCATAGCCTTCCAAACTTGGTAAACCTTTATTTCTTAGTCTCAGTATTTTTCCAGATTGAGTCCCCTCGTCCAACTTAATCCTCGCTTTTCCAGCAACAGTAGGTATCTCTACTTTAGTTCCTAAAACCGCATCCGGCATGCTGATGTATAGGTCGTAATGGATATTGTTTCCATCCCTTTTCAATGTTTCGTGATCCAATTCTTCGATCACTACTATTAGGTCGCCATTTACGCCGTCCATTGGTCCAGCATTACCCTTTCCATTTACTTTCAATTGCATTCCATCTTCAACGCCAGCAGGTATTTTAACGGAAACAGTTTCTTCTTTTCGGATCATCCCGTGCTCATCGGCACCAGATGGTTTTTTGTCAATGATTTTTCCAAGGCCATTACAAGCAGGACAAGTTGCCGCTGCTCGCATCTGACCTAAAATTGTGTTGGTAACACGATAGGTTTGTCCGCTTCCTTGGCAGGTAGAACAAGTTTTGAAACTAATTCCATCTGCAGGAACCAGTCTTTTAAGTTTGAGTTTTTTCTCTACACCACTTGCAATTTCTTCCAGGCTAAGTTTTACACGCACTCTAAGATTGGAACCTTTAAAGACACGTTGACGTCCTCCACCACCGCTGCTTCTTCCACCTCCAAATCCACCAAATCCGCCTCCGAAAATATCTCCAAACTGATCGAAAATATCTTCCATATTCATTCCGCCGCCGCCAAATCCGCCACGGCCTCCTCCGGCACCCATTCCAGCATGACCAAACTGGTCGTATTTCTGGCGTTTTTCGGTATTGCTTAAAACTTCGTATGCCTCGGCTGCTTCTTTAAATTTAGCTTCAGCTTCTGGGTTATCTGGGTTTTTATCAGGATGAAACTGAATGGCTAGTTTTCTGTAGGATTTTTTAATCTCCTCCTGACTTGCGCCTTTGCCTAATCCTAAAATGTCGTAAAAATCTCTTTTTGCCATGGCTCTTTTCTATTTTTATTCTCCTACAACTACCTTGGCGTAGCGTAAAATTTTCCCTCCTAAATTATAACCTGGCTCCACTTCGTCTATTACCTTCCCTTTCATGGATTTGTCAGGTGCAGGTATCCTGGTTATTGCTTCCATGGTATCTACATTGAACTCTTGTCCAATACTTGATTCCATAGGTTTTAAGCCTTTGTTTTTAAGGGTGTTATCCAGTTTGTTGTAGATTAATCCTACACCATCCTTGGCATCATTTCCTTCAAGGTTTTTTAATGCCCTTTGAAAATCATCCACAACTGGCAAAAGGGCTGACATTAATTCCTGGTTCGCTGTGCCAAAAAGTTCTATTCTTTCTTTGGAGGTTCTTTTTTTATAGTTTTCGAATTCCGCATAGATTCGAAGATTTTGGTTCTTCAGCTCTTCAACCTCCTTTTGGAGTTTTTCTTCCAAACTAATTTCTTCCTCCACTTCATTAGTAGTTTCGGCGTTTTCTTGGGAATTGACCTCTTCATTTTGGTCAACAATTTCCTTCTCTAGGTCTTTCACCTCTTGATCTTTATTCTTACTCATTTTTATTTGCGATTTGCAACGGACTGCCTATTCCAAAACCCTTGCCATCTGCCGCTTTGTGTCATAGTGGCATAGTTTGCATTTTTCTCTTTAGAACAAAAAAAAACACCCGAAAATTTTCAGGTGTTTTTGAATTATATTTTGGACATCTATGTTGGTTATTTTTTGTCCGTTCAGGTTTTGGATCGTGGTTGTGTTTTGGTTCGTGGTCGTGTTTGGGTTCAGAAAATTTTCTGAACCTACGGCGATCCAATCTATTTCGCCAATTTGGAAAGGGTATTTCCTAATGCTGGTCCTCTGGGGTTTTTCTGAATGATGATTCCGTCTCCATCAATTAAATAGGTTGCAGGTATTCTGGAGATCCTATAGGTGCGTGCCGCAGCATTTCCCCAACCTTTCAGATCGCTCACGTGATTGTCCCAAGTCAATTTATCCTTTTCAATCGCCTTTTTCCATTTACCTTTATTTTGATCCAAGGAAACGCTGAAAATTTCAAATCCATCACCACCTTTAAACTCTTTGTCCTTATAAGCGGCATAGGTTTTTACAACATTTGGGTTTTCCACTCTGCAGGGTCCGCACCAACTAGCCCAAAAGTCAATTAGGACCATTTTTCCTTTTAAGTCACTGAGGTTTTTAATATTTCCATCCATGTCCTTAAGTGAAATTTCAGGAGCTTTATTACCTATTCCCAATCCAACAGTAACTCCGTCTTGTTCTTCTTCGGGAGAACTAATTTCCTCAGAAACATTTGGGTTTTTTGATTCGTAATCTGCTATGAATCCTACTGTTGCAAAGCTCAAAGCTGCTATAATAAAAAGGGATGTGGGTTTTTTTAGTAATCTCATTTTTTTAATTTAAAAATTAGTCTAATCTAGTAATTTCCGCGCCAATGGCTCTTAATCGGTCGTCGATATTTTCATATCCGCGATCAATCTGCTCTATATTGTGGATCACACTTAAGCCATCTGCGCTAAGAGCAGCAATCAACAATGATATACCAGCTCTAATATCTGGGCTAATCATGGTAGAAGCTCTAAGCGGTATTTTTTTATCCAAACCAATTACAGTTGCACGGTGTGGGTCACAAAGAATAATTTTCGCCCCCATATCAATAAGTTTGTCAACAAAAAACAGTCTGCTTTCAAACATCTTTTGATGGATTAAAACACTTCCCCTAGCTTGTGTGCAAACTACCAGGGCAATGCTTAAAAGGTCAGGAGTGAACCCAGGCCACGGAGCATCGGAAATGGTTTGGATGGATCCATCAATAAAATTTTCTATTTCATAACTATCCTGTGCTGGTACATGGATATCGTCTCCAACTCTTTCCAGTTTTATTCCCATTTTTCTAAATACACTAGGGATAACTCCCAATTTATCGTAGCGTGTATCTTTAATGGTAATATCAGAACCAGTCATGGCGGCAAGGCCAATCCAAGAACCAATTTCAATCATATCAGGTAGAATGCGATGATCGCAAGCTCCTAATTTTTCAACTCCTTCAATCACTAATAAATTGGAACCAATGCCAGAAATTTTTCCCCCCATGCGATTAATCATTTCGCATAATTGTTGAAGGTAGGGTTCACAGGCTGCATTGTAAATTGTTGTAGTTCCTTCTGCAAGGCTAGCTGCCATAACAATGTTTGCTGTACCGGTAACGGAAGCTTCATCCAAAAGCATATAAGCTCCTTTCAGTTTTTTGGCTTCTACGCCATAGAAAGACTCATCAGAACTATACTTAAAGGTGGCCCCTAAATTCTCAAAACCCGTAAAATGGGTATCTAATCTTCTTCTTCCAATTTTATCGCCTCCCGGTTTTGGGATATATCCTTTTCCAAAACGCGCAAGTAATGGCCCTACCATCATTACAGAACCTCTTAAAGAAGCCCCTTTAATTTTAAAAGTATCAGAATGTAAATAGTCAAGATCCACATTGTCGGCTTGGAAAGTATAGCTCCCCTTGCTGTTTTTTCGGATGTTCACCCCTAAATCGGCAAGGATATCTATTAGTTTATTTACATCTACGATATCTGGGATATTGTCAATAGTTACCTTTTCCTCTGTAAGAAGAACGGCACAAATAACTTGTAATGCTTCGTTTTTGGCGCCTTGAGGTGTGATATCGCCATTTAGTTTTTTACCTCCTTTTATTTGAAAAGTACCCAATGTGCCTGAAATTTATTTGTTGGATTTGAATTTCTTCCTCTTGTTATTATTGTTATTTCTGTTGGAACGATTGTTATTGTTCCTTTTGTTGGCAGGTGCTTGGGCGCGTGTCAAATCTTTTTGATCCAACAATACCACTTTGGATAAATCGAGGGAGTTATCGGAGAGTTTGCCTATTTCCTTAAGTATAACCTCATTTTCAACAGTATCCCTGTTCCAAATTAAGTAGGTTTTTTTCATGTGGTTTGCCACAGCATTTACCAATCGATCTTTGTATTCACCTTCTTCAAGAGTCATACAATGTTTTACCATATCCTTTAAAACGTTTCCATAGTGACGGTACCTTGCACTTTTTGTAGGATAATCTACATGAAGGGGTTTTTCAGTTAAAGTTTCTTTTGCTGGAACAGGAAAGGGGGAGTCTACGTCCAATTTAAAATCAGACATTATAAATAGGTGATCCCAAAGTTTATGCTTAAAATCAGGCACATCTCTAATTTGTGGATTGAGGTTACCTATTATTTCAATTAAATTTTGGGTTTGTAAATTTCTTTCTTCCCGATCCTCAATAGTTGAAAGATAATCAACCATCTTTTGCACATTCCTTCCGTATTCGGGTATTATTAGCCTTGGTTGGCTAGTATTGTATTCCATCTTCGTTAATTATATCTTTTCAAGCTTCGCAAATTTCAACAATAATTTCTTTTCACCGGCATTGTCGAAAGTAATTACAGCTTTTTTATTTGGGCCGCTGCCCTCTACATCTTTTATTATTCCTAATCCAAACCTTTGATGTTTCACTCTTTCCCCAACCGAAACATCACTAAGTGCTTCAAAATTTCCTTCAAAGCTAGCGTTTGTATCTACCTTTTTCAAATTCTTTGGGGGACGACTAACAAATTGTTCCCTTTTTTGTGGTCTTCTTTGTGGAGTAGGTGCTTTTCTTCTTATGCCAGAATTCATTTCTGGAGGTCCGCCAAAGGGACTAATTTCAGGAATATGAATATCTAAATATTTGGAATCTATTTCTTCTAAAAAGCGACTGGGTTCACAATCCACCAATTTTCCCCAGCGGTATCGCATTTGGGCATGAATTAAATAAGCTTCCTTTTCGGCCCTGGTTAATGCTACATAGAACAATCTTCTTTCCTCTTCAAGGTCGGCCCTACTGTTCATGGCCATCATGGATGGAAATAGGCTTTCCTCTAAACCTACTATAAAAACAACAGGATATTCCAAACCTTTCGCTTGGTGTACTGTCATTAATGATACTGTATCGTTGTTTTTCGGATCGTCTTTATCAGAGTCTGTTAAAAGAGCCACATCTTCCATAAACTTTCCAAGGGCCATATCCCCATCCTCAATTTCTCTTTGTTCTTCGGTAAACTCTTTCACTGAGTTTAAAAGTTCTTGAATATTCTCGTATTTACTTACGCCTTCAGGAGTTTTATCTTCAGTAAGCTCACGAACTAATCCGGAGGATTTTGCAATATGGGCTGCGATTTCAAAAGCATCGGCCTTTTCATTCATCGCTTTATAACTACTTATTTTGGTTACAAAATCTTGAATTTTAGCCTGTGTAGGTTTATTTAGGTTTATATTTAAAAAGGGCATTCTCTCACAAACTTCCCAAATACTAATTCCTTCTTGATTGGCAGCAACGGTTAATTTGTCCAAGGTTGTATCACCAATCCCACGTTTCGGATAATTTATTACTCTTCTAAAAGCTTGCTCGTCATTGGAATTAATAGTTAACCTAAAATAGGCCAGTACATCTTTTACTTCCTTTCTTTGATAAAAGGAAAGTCCACCGTAAATTCTATAGGGAATATTTTTACGCCTTAGGGCATCCTCAATGGCACGAGATTGTGAATTTGTACGGTAAAGAACAGCGAATTCTTTATTTGCCAAGTGCTCGGTCATTTGTTTTTCAAAAATGATTCGAGCAACATAAGCAGCCTCATCATTGTCGCTTACGGTTTTGTGCACGGCAATTTGCTCACCTTCTATATTACTAGTCCAAACTTCTTTATGAAGCTGGTCTCTATTTTTTTGAATGAGACTGTTAGCTGCCCCAACTATATTTTTGGTGGACCTGTAATTTTGCTCAAGCTTAAAAACTCGAACATCGTTATAATCTCTTTGGTAATTTAAGATGTTTTGAATGTTGGCCCCTCTAAAGGCATAAATGCTTTGGGCATCATCACCAACAACACAAATATTACCATGTCGGTTAGCCAATGCTTTTACAATAAGATATTGAGCGTGGTTCGTATCTTGGTACTCATCAACCATAATATATCTAAATCGATCTTGGTATTTGTGAAGTACCTCTGGGAATTTTCTTAATAGGATATAAGTGTTTACAAGAAGATCATCAAAGTCCATGGCACCCGAACGAAAGCATTTTTCTGCATAAGCCTTATAAATTTCTCCCATTAGGGGCATTTTAGCCGCATTGTCTTGCTCCTTTAATTCTGGGGTGTTAAGGTATTCTGTTGGTCCAATCAGACCGTTTTTAAGGGCCGATATTCTCCTAGCAATACTACGAGGCTTGTAAATTTCCCTGTCAAGTTGTAATTCCTTTATTACTCCGGAAATCACCTTTCCTTGATCCTCCATATCATATATGGTAAAATTGGAAGGGTAACCCAGTTTTTCGCTTTCCACACGAAGGATTCTTGAGAAAACACTGTGAAAAGTTCCCATCCATAGGTTTTTGGCCTCGGTAGAACCTACAATGGAACCAATCCGCTCTTTCATTTCCTTCGCAGCCTTATTCGTAAAGGTTAGGGATAGGATATTAAAAGAGTCAATCCCTTTGGCTTGCATCAAATAAGCGATTCTATAAGTAAGAACTCTAGTCTTTCCAGAACCCGCACCGGCAATTACCATAACGGGTGCTTTGGTGGCTTCTACTGCCTCCCTTTGAGAAGGGTTTAATGTATTAAGAATTTTGGCATCGTATCTGCACTATTACTATTAATCTCCAATTACTGAGCTTTA
>CAKZNE010000077.1 GCA_937129395.1 uncultured Cryomorphaceae bacterium
TCTCCTCATTCTTCGGAGCTTCCCAATCTCCCTAAGGCTTCGCTGCAATCAAAATACAATTTTCTTGAATGACGGATGTGGCTTCGATTTGGCTTTTTTCTAAAAGGTAATTTTCATTTTGACCCTGGTTTAAATCGACCAAGGGAGACTCAAATAAATAGAAAATATTCATTTTATCTGAGAATCATGATCTTTAAAGCGAAAGGCCTTCGATTAAAATTTTTCGAAACCATTATAACAAAATAGAGAAATCGTGCTTTGAAACCGGTAGTTTTCAAGGGGCTGTATTCCCTTCAGTTATACGGCTGATTATCAGAATGATTTATAAATACCGTAAAACGTTTAGGACAGGTTGTAAATGGAAGAATGGTCTAATTCTGCTTATACATATTTCAATCTATTTCTGTGGATGGAGAGTTTATCGAATAAAAAAAGCCCAAATCTTAACTAATAACAATGTTGAATCAAAATCATTTCCCCAATCCTAACTATATTCACAAAAAATTTAAAAAAGCAGGAAAAAGAATATGAAAAATAGAATTATCATTTGCCTTTTGGCTTTGTTTACTTTTCAGGCTACAGCCAAAGAAGGGATGTGGATTCCTTATTTATTAGGGCAATTAAATCAGGCAGAAATGCAGGAGATGGGCTTGGAAATTACAGCCGATCAAATTTATAGTGTCAACAATTCTTCCATTAAAGACGCCATAGTTCATTTTGGAGGGGGGTGCACAGCGGAGCTAATTTCTTCCAAGGGATTATTGCTTACCAATCACCATTGTGGCTATTCTCAAATTCAAAGTCATAGTACGGTAGAAAAGAATTTCTTAAAAAATGGATTTTGGGCTATGTCTTCAAAAGAAGAGCTTCAAAATAAGGGACTTACAGCAGCAATTGTAAAGTTTATGAAGGATGTAACCAATGAGGTTATGGAAGGTTTGGACGATGATATGAATTTATCTGAAAGAGGGGAACACATTCAAAATAATATTCAAGCTATCATTAAATTGAGGTCCGAAGAAAGCCCTTTTGATTTTAGCATTGTTCCTTTTTTCTACGGAAATCAATACATCCTTATTGCCAAGGAAACATTCAAAGATGTTCGTTTAGTTGGTGCCCCTCCTTCCTCTATTGGCAAGTTTGGAGCTGATACCGATAATTGGGTTTGGCCAAGACATACAGGTGATTTTTCCATTTTTAGAATCTATGCGGGAAAGGACAACAAACCAGCAGAATATTCGGAGGATAATGTGCCTTACAATCCTAATTATCATTTAAAGGTAAATACCAACGGAGTGCATGATGGTGATTTTAATATGGTTTACGGATTTCCTGGAACAACTCAAGAATATCTACCCTCCAATGAGGTTCATAATATTGCTGAAGTTTACAATCCTGCAAGAATTGACATTCGCGATCGATTGCTTAAAATATTGGATAAAAGGATGCGAACTAGTGAAGCTTCTCGACTTAAATATGCTTCTAAATATGCCCGTATTAGTAATTCTTGGAAAAAATGGATAGGCGAGAGAAATGGTTTGAATGAAAGCAAGGGAATAGAGCGTAAACAGAAATTTGAAAATGAGTTTTTAGCCGCAGTAAATTCCAAAAGCTCCTGGAGAAATGAATATGGGGATGTATTGGATCAATTGAAAAAACTTTATGATGATCGTCGTCCAGCCCAGTTGGAGCGTTACCATTATATTGAAATTGGCTATTATGGAATTGGCCTAAGCAGACATATGTTTCGTTATAGAAAGTTAATTGAAGAAGCGGAAAAAGAGGATCCGGAATTAAAATCTATTGCAGATAAATTAATGGAAGGGATGCCTAAATTTCATGAATCTTACGAGCCCGAAATTGACCGAGAGGCCATGCATCAATTATTGCCCATTTATATTGCGGCCATTAGCGATCAGGATCTTACGGAGGAATTAAAAATGCTGAAGTCTTTGTCGGATGAAGAAATTCATATTTATATAGACAAGCTTTTCGAGGATTTAATTTTTCTAAAGGATCCAAAGAAATTTGCAAAACTGATGAGCAAAAAGCCGAAGAAAGCGGCGAAAAAGATTGCCAATTCATCGGCCTATAAGTTAAGTATTGAGATGTATGAGCATTTTAGAAATGTTTTGAACCCGAGAGTTTCTTCTTTAAATGAGAAAATTGAGTTTTATCAAGGTAGATACCTAAAAGCATTGCGCGAAGTTTTTCCAGACAAAAGATTTTATCCAGATGCAAATAGCACCTTGAGATTGGCCTATGGTAAAGTAGAACCATATCACCCAAAAGATGGTGTAACCTTAAATACTAAAACCTATTTAAGTGGGGTGATGCAGAAATATGTTCCAGGAGATTATGAATTTGATTTGCCTGCAAAATTGTTGGAATTATATGAATCCAAGGATTACGGAGTTTATGGAGATGATGGTAAAATGCCTGTTTGTTTTATCGCGTCCAATCATACCACAGGCGGGAACTCCGGAAGTCCAGCTTTAAACAGCAGGGGAGAGTTGGTAGGATTAAATTTTGATCGTGCTTGGGAAGGAACCATGAGTGATTTGAATTATGATGAACGAATTTGTAGGAACATTATGGTTGATGTTCGCTATGTACTTTTTATCGTAGATAAGTTTGCTGGCGCAGGTTATCTTGTGGATGAAATGGATTTGGTACATCATGTAGAAGCTAAGGTTGAGGAAATGGATACTACTAATCCTTAGGGTTATAATTTTTTTTAAGAAAATGGAGGCCGTCTGAAATGATGGCCTTTTTTTATGGAAAATATTTGCTGGGTTTATCACTCACTTGCGGTGCGTGCCCATCTTCTCTTTAAAGCTAAGGGATTTCTCTTAGAATAATTCTGTTTTATCTTTAAATTAAAGAGTATAATTTTGGAAGGGTGTACGATCCTCTGGCGCGTCACTTGCAGTGCGTGCCCATTTTCTCTTTTAGACTAAGAGTTTCTCTCTTCTTTGAGTTTTTTTTTGAGAGATGATAATTGTGGTTCCACATTTTTAACCTCCAATTCCTTTACAAGATGGAAAGGTTATTTTATTCGTTTTTGGCTTGACCCAAAAAGAATCAAAAAGATCAAGTCTGACAAGAAAATTGCATTTTACTTTTCATGAAACCTAAGTTCGTTTGGGTGATCTCTTCATCCTTCAGAGCTACCCAATCTCTCTAAGGCTCCATTTCAATCAAAATACAATTTTCTTGAATGACGGATGTGGCTTCGATTTGGCTTTTTGCTAAAAAGTTTATTCTCTGGCGCGTCACTTGCAGTGCGTGCCCATCATCTCTTTAAAGCTAAGGGATTTCTCTTAGAATAATTCTGTTTTATCTTTAAATTAAAGAGTATAATTTTGGAAGGCTGTACGATTTCATCTCAGCATTATTGCAACTTGGCTGGAACTTTAATCTAAAATGCAATCTATTTCTTTTGCCACCAATTTCCCATTTCTTACTTTTAGTTTAATAATCCACTTTTTATACGTTCCTTCCTCAACCTGAATAATACAATATTCAAATCCATCTAATTCAAAAAAGCATGTTGTGGAAAGTTTAATTTGAGTTTTTGTTGAATCATTAGTTAAATGAAAATTTAAATTTTCAAAATGGTCGGCTTCTAACTTTTTCCTACTGCATGAATCGAACTTATTTACTGCATCAAAATTATCGACAAGTGGTTGAAAATGGTCATTGTTAGTCCTTAGGTAGACAAGCATGTCAATTGGTTCAAAATAGGGGGATATGTATACTTTTTTTCCTTTTAAAATAAGGCAATCATCCTTCCCAGAATATAATTTTATACATATTTTTTCCTCGTCGAGATAAGCGATTGAAGTTTTATTGAATTTCAATGGTTTACTACAGGATGAAAAAAGCAAAAACAGTAAACCCACTACTTTTAAATTCATATTATTAGTGCATCCATATATTCCCGTTACAGACAAATTATAATCTCCTGGAGGTAAATTATTATACTGATTGCCTGTGGCTGAAAAATTGGTCCCACTAGTATTCATCAAAGTATGACCTTGCACCAAACCATTCCAAGCATTCAAAAC
>CAKZNE010000078.1 GCA_937129395.1 uncultured Cryomorphaceae bacterium
GCCGACAAAGGCTGGCGCCAAGCCTGTGAAGACGACGCGCATTTGCTGAACGGCCTAAACGTGCATGCCGGTCAGTTGACATATTATGCAGTGGGCAAGGCCCTAGGCATCGACGTGCTGTCACCCAGCCTTGCTCTGAAAGCCTAAACGCAAAAAGGCCCGCCGTTCTGGCGGGCCTTTCTGTTTTCTCGCAAAAGAAATTACTTCTTCAACGCAGCCAAGATGTCTGCAAGCAACTCTTCCTGAGTTGGACCAGCAGGTGCTTCTTCAACAACAGGTTCCTCTTCAACAGCAGGTGCAGATACTCTCTTAGCACGAGTTTTAACAGGCATGTTAGCCAACTCTGGATTAAAAGTAAGTACTTCTTGTCCGTCTGCTGCTACATCAGATAGTTTAACATCTTTGTTAACTGCTTGATTAGCTTTCAATCCCGCTAGACGTGGGTCTTTAAACCAACCTTGTACTACTGGGTAAGATACACCATAACCCTTAGCAATTTGCTTGTGAGTCATTCCTTGTTGCTTCAACTTGATGAGGTCTTCGATTAATGCTACTTTCATTTAAAATTCAATTTTACACTTAATCCAAATGAATTGTAATACGGACTTCTTATTGTTGTGGGTTGCCATTGTAGGCTCAAATCATCATCAACATTATAATAAAACAGATGAGCATCTACATGAGCATCAATTATTTGCAGGGCATAAACAAAACTTGTAAGGATGATATTAAAATCGCGGTATTTTCTAAAATAGTCTTGTAATTCTATAAGCTGACTGGCTTCAGTATAAATTCCTTCAAATTCATCCACTGTATTTGGGTCATCATCATCTCGGATATAAAATGCATCCAGATACCTTCGGTACTGACGGTGATTATCTACAGCAAAATAAATGGTGGTAGCCATTGCACCATATACGATTGGCATTTTCCAATATTTCTTATTGTAAAACTGCCCAAAACCGGGGAATGATGCAGAAAGAATGGTGGCCCTTTTTACAGAATGGGTCATTTCCTCCGAATCTATAGATTTAATGGTATCTACTTTTTGTTGAGCAAAAGAATTAAGGGGTAGGGTGAATACAATGACGAGGCAAAGTATTAGGGAACTGTAATATTTCTGAAGAACGCTTTTCACTTATTTGGTCAATAAACTAAGAATTCTTTCAAAATCCTCATCATTTTTGAAGGGTATAACGATCTTTCCTTTCCCTCTAGTATTGCGACTTAAATTTACTTGAGAATTTAAATGATCAGAAAGGACATCTCTAATTTCCGTGTACCTAGGTTTAAGTTCATTGGTGTTGGATTTTGCTTTTGCTGAAGAACCTTCCTTTATCCTTCTTACGGCTTCTTCCAACTGTCGAACCGAATAAGCTTTGGCAATAGCCTCCTCATAAAGTCCTAATTGAGCTTCTTGATCTTCGATATTAATAATAGCTCTGGCATGACCCATGCTAATCATTTTGTCTCTCAACCCGGCCTGAACTATGGGCTGTAATTTTAATAATCTGAGGTAATTACTAATAGTGGAACGTTTTTTACCAACCCTGTCGCTCATGGCTTCTTGGGTAAGTTTACATTCTTCAATTAATCGTTGGTAGCTCAATGCAATTTCAATGGCATCTAATTCTTCCCTTTGGATGTTTTCCACCAATGCCATTTCCAGCATGGTTTGATCATCCGCTAATCTTATATAAGCCGGTATGGCTGTTTTTCCAGCTAATTTACTTGCTCTAAATCTTCTTTCACCGCTAATAATTTGAAAACTAGAATCGGCAGTTTTACGGACCGTTATGGGTTGGATTACACCAAGTTCTTTTATCGAGATACTTAATTCACGAATGGCTTCTTCGTCGAATTTTGTTCTGGGTTGAAAGGGGTTTTCTACTATTTTGCTAATTTCAATTTCGGCAATTGCACCTACCAATTTATCTGCATTTGCATCTTTAGCAGATTTTACATTTTCCGTTTCTTTTAATAGTGCTGAAAGTCCTCTTCCCAGTGCCTGTCTTTTAGGTGCTGCCATTGAAATATTTTGTCAGTAATAATTTGTTGCCCCTTTTACAAATAAGGAGCCAAAGTTTTTGGTTTTGATTTAGGCCAATTCTGATTCTGCGGCTTCATTCTTTTCCAAAAATTCACGGGCCAAATTTAGGTAATTCGTGGCACCATTGCTAGATGCATCATAGGTAATAATAGATTCCCCATAACTTGGGGCTTCTCCAAGCCGAACATTCCTTTGAATAACCGTATTGAAAACCATTTTTTGGAAGTGAGTTTTAACTTCTTCCACTACCTGATTTGAAAGTCTAAGTCGCGAATCAAACATGGTTAGCAGTAGCCCTTCAATATCCAAATCTGGATTGTGGAGATTTTGAACACTTTTTATGGTATTTAATAATTTCCCTAACCCTTCAAGGGCAAAATACTCGCATTGAATAGGAACGATTACAGAATCTGCAGCGCTTAGGGCATTTAGTGTGATTAAGCCTAAAGAAGGAGCACAATCAATTAGTATATAATCGTAATCATCCTTTACCTCTTGAAGAGCGAGTTTGAGCATTTTCTCACGTTGGTCCTTATCAATCAATTCAATTTCCGCCGCTACCAAATCAATTTGAGAAGGCATTAAATCGAGGTTGGGGGTCTTTGTTTTTAGGATAACCTCTGTAGGTTTGGAAACATGCTCCAAAACTTGATAGGTTCCAAGCTCAATTGAATCTGGATCGAAACCCAAACCCGAGGTTGAATTTGCTTGTGGATCTGCATCAATCAACAAAACTCTTTTTTCCAAAACACCCAAACAAGCGGCCAAATTTACCGAGGTTGTTGTTTTTCCTACACCACCTTTTTGATTGGCTATTGCCACAATTTTTCCCATAGGACTTCAATTCTATTTATAAGAGCAAAGCAAAAAAATATTGATTTTGCTTTAATAAGTTAATTATCAGCACCAAATTTGCCGCTGAAAGAATAGCTGAATAGTTTTCTAAAATACAATTAATAAGAAAGGAGACAAGGCAATTTTTGAGCTTCTTATTCTAATTTTATCAATATTCATGGTCACTCTAATTTGCGCAACCCATCGTCCTCAAAATCAAACAACTGCTGTTGTAAATGCTTATGCCAAAATACTTGATGAAATGGGTGTGGATTATAAAAAATTGGACATGGTTGAATTGCCGAAAGATTTTCCTTTTTATGGGGCTTTTGGTAATCCATCTCCTCAATTAAGTGAATTGGCTGAAGAGAAAATTAATAATTCAAAGAAGTTCATCGTTATCGCTCCTGAATATAATGGGAGCTTCCCAGGGATTTTTAAAACCTTTATCGACATAGTACCACCGAATTATTGGAATTTTAAAAATGTGGCTTTAGTGGGGGTAGCCAGCGGTAGAGCTGGAAATTTGAGGGGACTGGATCACCTTACCAATATTTTCAACTATTTAAAGGCAGAAGTATATTCCAATAAAATTCCCATTTCTGGGATTGATGGTTTATTAGATGCCAATCAAGAATTAATGGATGAAGAAACACTTGCTGTTTTAAAAGAACAGGCCATTAATTTCTTAAAATAAAAAAAAGGGCACAAGGCCCTAATTTTAAATATCTTCAAACTGAATGTCAGTAAATGAACTTCCGCTTTCTACTGCAGTTTCTGCAGGTTCAGGGCTTTTCACTTCATTAGTCTCAGCCGCAGCTTCCGTTTCAGAATTTGCCCCATTGTTCACATAATAGTCTGATTGATGGGTATCTGAAATAACTTCGCTTCCTTTTTCAGTAACAATGAAATCTGTTACTTCATCAAGGATTTCCCTAAACCTTTCGAAATCTTCCTTGTATAAATAGATTTTGTGTTTTTTATAAAAGCTATTACCTCCTTCGTTAGTATGCTTTTTACTTTCTGTAATAGTGAGGTAATAATCATCTGCTTTGGTGGCTCTTACATCAAAAAAGTAGGTCCGTCTTCCCGCTCTTAAAACTTTCGAGTGAATTTCTTCTTTTCCGTGGTCCAGTTGGTCGCTCATTTTTAAATTCTCGTTTTATACTCTCCACAAATCTAAAAAAAAACTAATATCAGAAGCACTACTAGGGCGGATTTGGACTAATTTTTTGAGTGGACGGCCTTCCTAGAATCCTCTACTAACTGTTGTTCAAACATTTGGGTATAATAACCATTTTGTTTTAAAAGCTCATCATGGTTTCCTTTCTCGGTAATTTCACCGTCTTCGAGCACAATTATTTCATCCGCATGTTTTACAGATGAAATTCTATGACTAATAATAAGACTTGTTCTTTTTTCAGTAATCCTTTTAAGATTGGATAAAATATGCTCTTCGGTTTCCGTGTCAACAGCGGAAAGGCAATCATCAAAAATTAAAAAACTAGGGTTCTTAATTATGGCTCTTGCGATACTTACTCTTTGTTTTTGTCCTCCAGAAAGGGTTATTCCTCTTTCTCCAACACGAGTTTCATATTGCTTTGGGAAATCCATAATATTTTCGTGTACTTGGGCATTCTTGGCAGCCTCAATAACCGTTTCTCTATCGGCTCCTTTTAGGCCAAAAGCAATGTTATTGGCGAGGCTATCCGAAAATAAAAATGCCTCTTGGGGAACATAGCCAATTTCTTGTCTTAAATGGTTTAAATTCAGCTCAGTAATTAATTTTCCATCTACAAAAACCCCTCCTTCGTCAACATCATAAAGACGCCCAATGAGTTGCGCAATTGTGGATTTTCCAGAGCCTGTTTTGCCAATTATAGCCAAGGTTTTTCCATTTTTAATACCAAGTCGTTTACTATTAGTTTTTGCTACTTTTTTGTTCTTTTTAACAAAAATTTTTTCATTTTGTTTTAATGCAAGATCAGAAAATTTAATTTGTTTAATTTATTATACCAGATGATAAAAATACTGTTCAAATATTACTTTTAGATAAAGTTTTATAAAAGTTTAATTCTTCACTTAATTTTTCTTTACTCCATGGTGGATCAAAAACTAAGTCTACACGGCAGCTATCGACCTCTTCGACTGACTCTACAGCAGTTTTTACTTCATTCAATAAAGCTTCTGCTATAAGACTTCTTATGCGTATGACTTTGAAAGCCAATGTTTTTAAATCCGAATGAGTTCCCATAATGCTATCCCTCACTTAATAAGCTGTTTTTTAACTTAGGCTCGTAGTACAACTCTGTTAAATGGGT
>CAKZNE010000079.1 GCA_937129395.1 uncultured Cryomorphaceae bacterium
CGCTCACCTCTAAAAAAATAAAAGCAAACCCAAAATAGGGGTAAACATCAAAAAGCTAGTCACTGATCCAAATAAACTTTATAAAAGGTACAACCGTATTTTTAGTTTCCCTCTTTTCAGGATCTCGTTCAATTTTAACCACTACCCTAGCCCTGCTTTTAGCCAGCCAAATTGTTGCACAAGATTTTAAACAAACCATTTTGCCTCATCCACAGCTCCGGATTCGTCAACAAAATTTCCATTTTTGGCTATTGGAAAACAGAAACTTAGTAATTAGCGGCTATGATTTAACTAATATGTAATTTGTACTTCTACCCCCTGATTGTTCCTGTTCTAAGATTCCTTTTTTTATTAAGCCTTTTATATCTCTTAATGCTGTATCGGTAGAACACTTTGCAATTTTTGCCCACTTAGAAGACTTTAATTTTCCTTCGAATCCATCGAATAGCTTGTTTATTATTAATCTTTGGCGCTCGTTTATAGGAGTGTTTTCATGTTTATCCCAAAAGTTAGCCTTGTCTAGAACTTTTTCTAGCGTCTTTTCAGTTTCTAATAGGGCATTTTTTAAGCAATTTAAAAACCAATTGAGCCAGTCGGTTATATCACCGTCACTGTGTTGAACTTTTTGTAATACTTGGTAATAACGTTTTTTGTCAGTTAGAATCTGATTAGACATACTATAGAACCTTTCTGGTCTGTTTTCTGATCTGGTTAATTGTAAGTCTGTAATTGCTCTAGCAATTCTTCCATTTCCATCATCAAATGGATGAATGATAATAAACCAAAAATGAGCAATGGCAGCTTTTAATACAGGATCTATTTTATCCTTAGAATTGAACCAATCTAAAAAGGAGGTCATCTCCTTATCCATTTTTGAGGCCTCAATCGCTTCGTAGTGAACACGTTCCTTTCCCATAGCTCCAGATACAATTTGCATCTCTCCTGTCCGATACTGAGCTACTTCTATTTTATGCATACCGCTATATCCACCTGGAAATAAGGCTGAGTGCCATCCAAATAATCGTTCCGGTGTCAATGGTTCTTGATAGTTTTGAGTAGCATCAAGCATCATTTCAACAACTCCTTCTATATGTCTATCACTTGGTATAAGTCCAGCTGCATTTATTCTTAGCCTCCTGGCTATCGAAGAGCGCACCTGGTCGTAATTTAGGCTTTCACCTTCTATTTCTGAGGATTTTACAATATCTAATGTTAGGGTTTTCAGTTTAGCTTCTTCTCTAATTGAAAAACCTAAAGAATCCATTTGGCCTGTTATTTTCCCTTGTAAATGTCTTACTTCTCCAAATATGGAATAAATGGCAGAGTCATTCCATTTGAAGTTTGGCCAGTTAGGATATTGATAAATATATTTTGGCATTTGCGGTGAAAAGAAGAATTATTTACCGCAAATATAAGGAGAAAAGCACAGCTATTTGTCGCACAAGATTTTAAACAAACCATTTTGTCTCATCCATAGCTCCGGATTCGTCAACTCCATTTCCATTTTTGGCCTGTTGGGAATACTGAAACTTGGTTATTGCCACTTGTTTTTTATTTTTTATCCAATTGCAATTTCACGACATTTTTTTCGGTCTTCTCGTAATTCGCTTAATCGAAGTGGGTTGCTTTTGTCGTTAAGTAAAGGGCAATATTTTCTTATAAGTTCATCTTCAATTGAAAAATCCATTTGCACTTCTTTAATCACAAATTCCGTGTTTTTCAAAAGCCAATTCGTTATCGAGTTGGTGTCTGTCGGTGAGAACTTGTAATTTTTCTGATTGAGTTTTCCTTTTAAGCTTCCGGGAGTTGGTTTGTAATTCAATACTGCGCCAATGCTTCTAAAAAATGTTCCAGGACTTGTATGGTAAATTTCTTGACCTAATCTGTCTCGAAGAGATTGACCTTGTGCTTTACCGATATATATGATTTTGTGGCTTCTTTGGTCTAAAATGGTTTGGTATCTGACTGGAAGTTTCACTCCATTTTTAAGTTTTATAAAGTACAGCCCTGTTTTGCTTAATGTTGAATCACTTAATTCAATGAAGTTTTGAAATGCCATTTTATCCAACGAGACTAAATTGGATTTCAGGTGGGACGTGTTTACGTTTTTAACTGCCTTTTGAGCTATCGGTTTCGACTTAATTTCAGGTGCTATGTTTCCAATTACTTTAATCTGCTTATCCCGTAAGAGTTCTTCCAAGTCAGAAACATTGTAACCTTTTTTTGAAGAGAAGTCCGAATAATGAAACCCTATTTTTCTGATTTTGTCGCGAATCCTTTTTTGCTCACTTCCGTCGGCAAGGACCTTTTTTGAAATGAGTTTTTTTAATTCAGCGTATTCACTTTTTGTAAATGTCGTTTTTCTCATTTTTTAAATGTTCGTTAAGATTCATCCCAAATCTAAAAGAATAATTAATTTCAATTCACAAAACAACTCCCCAAAACATCCTAAGCCCAAAAACTCCCGCTCACCTCTAAAAAAATAAAAACAAACCCAAAATAGGGGTAAACATCTACAAGCTTGTCATTGATCCAAACAAACTTTATAAAATGTACAGCAGTAATTTTTTAGTGTCCCTCCTTAAAGGATCTATTTCAATTTTAACCACTACCCTAGCCCTATTTTTAGCCAGCCCAATTGTTGCGCAAGATTTTAAACAAACCATAAGAGGCCAAATCATTGATGCTGAAACAAAAAGTCCATTGCCCGGTGCAACTGTGGTTTTTCTTAATGGTGATGAAAAAATTGGAGCCTCTACTGATTATGAAGGTAATTTTAGATTGGAAAATATCCCTGTTGGAAGGGTAAGCTTAAAAATCAACTTTATCGGTTATGAGGAAAAAGTCCTTTCCAACTTATTACTTTCCTCTGCTAAGGAGCTCGTTTTAAAAATTGAGCTGGTAGAATCTTTGAACCAATTGGAGGAAGTGGTTTTGGTAAATACTCAAAAAAAGAATGAGGTTTTAAATGAAATGGCCCTTGATAGTGCCCTTTCCTTTTCTGTGGAAGAAACTCAAAGATATGCCGGCGCAATAGACGATCCTGCCAGAATGGTGGCCTCTTTTGCTGGCGTTAATGGCAATGCTGAAGGTGATAATGATATTGTGGTTCGTGGGAATTCTCCTAGGGGAATTTTATGGAGACTCGAAGGTGTAGAAATTCCAAACCCAAATCATTTTGCTGGAGAAGGCGGAACAGGTGGTCCCATTAATGCCTTGAACAGCCACATGCTCGCCAATTCAGATTTTTTTACGGGGGCCTTTGCTCCAGAATATGGAAATGCCCTATCTGGGGTTTTTGATATGAGACTGAGAACGGGAAACAATGAAAAACGCGAGTATTCCGCCTCAGCCAGTGTTATTGGAATGGACGCCACCATTGAAGGTCCTTTTTCTAAAAATTACAGTGGTTCCTATATTGCGAATTATCGTTATTCTTCCCTAGCGATATTAGACCAAGTAGGTGCAGTAGATTTTGAAGGTGTACCAAAATATCAAGATGCTACTTTTAAAATTGCCCTACCGATAAACGCCAAACACAATTTTCAAATTTTTGGTTTGGGAGGGTTGAGCAGTATTAGTCAAACAAGCACCGATGAGGACAATGAGGAACTAATTCTTTCCCATGGTGAATTCAGCTCGGATCTAGTGATATTAGGGTTTACCCATAACTATTTGGTTGGACCAAAATTATTTGTGAAAAGCACATTAAGCTTGCAAGGAACTAGGTCACATGGATATTATCAAATTCCAGATAGCAACGAAAAATTATACACTGTAAATACAGATGATTTCACAAAAACAACTAGCCGTTTAAGCACGCAGCTTAATTACAAACTAAACGCTCAACATAGTTTTAAAACAGGATTAATTGCCAGTGTATTAGGCTTTAACATGAATTCTACGTATTGGAATTCAGAAATCGATGTTTTGGAAACCACATTGGAACAAGATGGGAATAGCTCAATGGTTCAAGCTTTTGGAAATTGGAAATACCGACTAAATGAGAAGTTAAATCTTGTTAGTGGCTTGCATTTTATTCACTTTCAATTAAACAATAATTATTCTGTAGAACCAAGGGCGGCAATTCAATTCAAAAGAAACCCGAGGCAAACTTTTTCATTGGGAACGGGGCTTCATAGTAAAGTAGAAAGCATATCCATTTATTTAGGCGAACATGCCCTAGGGAATAATACATTTAGTAATCCCAACAAAGATTTAGGATTGAGCAAAGCTTGGCATTTTATGGCTGGATACGATCAAATGTTTGGATCTTTTACGCATTTAAAGATGGAAGTTTATTATCAGCATTTATTTGATGTTCCTATAGATAGTGAGCTTGGAAGCAATGTTTCTTTGCTTAATTCCAGTGGCGGATTTACTACGAGGGACTTAAATAATTCTGGCCTTGGAAAAAATTATGGTTTGGAAATTACCATGGAACAATATTTAAATAAGGGTTTTTATTATATGGCAACTGCATCATTGTATCGTTCACTTTATACTGCAGGGGATGGTGTTGAAAGAGCTTCAAGATACGATGGTAAATATGTATTCAACCTGTTGGCAGGAAAGGAATTTTCTATTGGTAATCCAGAAAAAAACCGTGTTCTTTTTACCGACCTAAAAGTTGCCTTTATTGGTGGCCAAAGATATACTCCAATTGACCTTCAAGCTTCTATTGCCTTAGGGGATGCCGTTGTAGATTTGACAAATCCTTTTTCAGCAACGGGTGATAATATCTTTAAAACGGATATCTCTATTGGACTTCGTAGAAACCGAAAAAAAATAAGCACCGAATTTAAAATCGCCATTCAAAATGCCACTAATAATGATGCTGTAACAAGCGAATATTATAATCACGCACAAGAGACTGTTGTTAAAGGGAAGCAACTTCCTCTTTTACCAGTTATTAGTTATAAAGTCAATTTTTAAATCGCACCTGTCCTAAATGTTTTATGATACTTACAGTTTCTACTGATAATCAGCACCATAAGGCATATGAAATAAGGCCGATGGTTGGCAAGATCATGTTTCTGAGTTTTTAAGATGTTTTCATTTTGTTCTGAGTCTCCACTTGGTCGAACTAAACTAAGACCAAAATGAAATTAACCTTTTAGAAAAAAGCCAAATCGAAGCCAAATTCGTCATTCAAGAAAATTGTATTTTGATTGCAGCGAAGCCTTAGGGAGATTGGGAAGCTCTGAAGAATGAAGAGATAGCCCAACCGAACTTAGGCTAAGCAAAAGCAAGATGCAATTTTGTTGTAAGACTTGACCTTTTATTCAAGCGTTCTTATTTTTTAAAGGATTTCATGAGCTCCTTTCAGTCGGTTGGTTCATTTTGGGTCAATCTTTAGATCATGAGCGATAGCGAATAACCCAAAAGAACGAAAATAACCTTTCTATTCCAGGATAATCTCTTGTTTTTCTACGGGTATGAAATAAGGCCGATGGTTGGCAAGATCATGTTTCTGAGGTTTTAAGTTGTTTTTGTTCTGAGTCTCCACTTGGTCGAATTAAACTAAGATCAAAATGAAATTAACCTTTTAGAAAAAAGCCAAATCGAAGCCAAATTCGTCATTCAAGAAAATTGTATTTTGATTGC
>CAKZNE010000080.1 GCA_937129395.1 uncultured Cryomorphaceae bacterium
CCGCTCTTTTCTTTTACTTTTTTCAACCGTAAATTATTGATAAACAAGAGGCTAGATGATTTTTGTCATGTACTAAGTTGGTAGAGTTGAAAATTAATTGAATCATTCAATCTAAATTCTAAAGAAACTCGAAAAAACGATGACGAAAAAGATTATTGCAACATTGGGAAGTCTTCTTATTTCATTTCTTCTAATCAGAGAATTATTGAGATTCCTTTCAAGTGATTTTGCAGCGAGTATCTTACCAGGATGGAATTCTCAAATAAGCTCTATAGAATGGGAATTGTCTATTGGAGCCGCAATACTCTTGATTTTGGCGGCAACGTCAATGGGTTTATTAAAATTGACAACTAAATTTGTTGAGCGAATATTCTCAATTAAAAAATAATTGAATTACGGGAAGGCAGATTTTCAAGTGGATCCGACAATAAAAGGTTTACCCTAATATGAGCTTACTACCAATTCAAATTATCAGCTAAAAATTGATTAATAAAATGAAAAAGTATTTAAGCCTGTTCTTTTTGGTAATACAATTGGCCAACCTTAAGGGCCAAAATTCAAGCCTCGTAAAAATAGAATCAAACCTGCAAAATAGCTACTTAAGATTATTGTCTTTTCGATTTAATAATACCCAATTGGATTCAATTTGGACGGAAAATCTAAGTTTCAGAAATAAACTTGAATTCTACACGTCAAATTTTCCATCAAGCTTGACCCATCCTTTTGACTCTTTACAAGGAGAAAATATTTACATCGCCAGTTCAAAAGATAAGATGTTCAGGATTTACAGTTGGGATACATGGCAAGGAGGAACTATGCACATTTTCGAAAATGTAATTCAATACAAAAGTGAAGGCAAAGTATATTCTCAAACATTTTACGACAGTAGTGAATACGGGGATAATTATATACCCTTTTATTCTCAAATATTTACTTTAAATACAGAGGGAAAAACCTATTACCTTGCAATTGCAAATGGTGTATATTCCACCAAATACGTCAGTCAATCACTAAAAATATTTACGATTGAAAATGGTTCTTTAAATGATTCCGTAAAGCTCATAAAGTCGGAAAAAACTTTAGTAAATTCAATTGATCTTCACTTTGATTTTTTTAGCGTGGTGGACAGAGCAGAAAGACCTTTGAGGCTAATTAAATACGATGAAAAATTAAAATTATTTTCTGTTCCTATTGTCAGAGATGAAGAAATAGTTACCGATAAATATGAACTGTATAAATTTACAGGGCAGTATTTTGAACGAGTTGTAAATTGATTCCAAATCAATTAATTATTAAAGCCAATTCGGAATATTCTTCCAAAAATTATGGTTTGCATTAAAATTCTTTAATTTTAGTTGTCGTAAAGTAAAATACTAAGTGTTTATGGATTACAGTTTCTTTAGATTCTTTATATGTTCAAGCCTCCTATTTAGCCAAATTGTTCTAAAGGCTCAAATTCAAAAAGGAAACGACATCGATGGCGAAAATGCAGGGGATCAATCTGGTTGGTCGGTAAGTATGCCTAATATGAATATTGTCGCGATTGGGGATTATCAAAGTAACGCAAATGGAAACATTTCTGGTCAGGCCAGAATATTTAGATGGAATGGTAGCTCATGGAATCAGAAAGGGACAGCAATAATTGGGGAAAGTAGCCTTGATTTTTCAGGATCTTCTATTAGCATGCCGGATTCGAATACTGTAGCTATTGGGGCTCGTAACAATGGTGGAACAGGACATGTGCGAATCCATAGATGGAATGGATCCTCTTGGGTTCAAAAAGGGGGCGACTTAGATGGAGAAAATGGCCTTGATAATTTTGGTTGGTCAGTAACAATGCCGGACTCGAATACAGTGGCGGTTGGTGCTCCAAACAATGGCGGAAATGGAACTAGGTCTGGCCATGTGCGTGTTTTTAAATGGAATGGAAATACCTGGATCCAAAAGGGTTTTGATATTGATGGTGAGGCAGTATTTGACTATTCTGGACGATCTGTAAGTATGCCAGATTCAAATACCGTGGCTATTGGTGCTTATCAAAACGATGGAGGCGGACCAGTCTCAGGTCATGTTCGGATATATTCATGGAATGGTAATTCCTGGGTAAAAAAAGGCGGGGATATCGATGGGGAGTCAATATCAGACTTTTCTGGACAATCCGTGAGTATGCCAGATTCAAATACCGTAGCTATTGGTGCAAACGGAAATGATGATGCAGGAACAAACTCTGGACATGTTCGTGTTTATACCTGGAATGGAATCAGTTGGACCAAAAAAGGAGGAGATATTGACGGGGAAGCAAGCAATGATTTTTCGGGATACTCAGTAAGTATGTTCAATGCAAATACTTTGGCAATTGGGGCTCCCTATAACCAAGGATCCAATGCAGGCCATGGTCGAATTTATAAATGGAACGGTAGCCAGTGGATACAAAGGGGTGGGGATATTGACGGTGAAGGAGGAACTGATTATTCTGGATGGTCTATTAGTATGCCAAGTGAAAATGTAGTTGCCATTGGAGCCTACGGTAATAATGATGGTGGATCGGATGCAGGACATGTCAGAATATATGAAATCTGTCCCATTGACACGAATATCTATGTAGATACCATTGTTACTTGTAATTCTTACCAGTGGGTAAATGGAATTACTTACACATCTTCAAATCAAACTGCAATTGATACGCTTTTAAATTTAATGGGTTGCGATTCTATTGTGACTTTAAACCTTACGATCAACAATTCTGATACTGTAACAGATTTAATTATTGCATGTAATTCCTATACATGGACAAATGGAATAACCTATACAGGGTCAAACAATACGGCTATTGATACATTTAGCAACATTTTTGGTTGTGATTCAATTGTTTTTTTGAACCTTTTGATTAATTACTCAGATACCCTTACAGATTCAATCGTGGCCTGCGATAATTATACCTGGATTAATGGTATTAATTACTCTTCAACAAATGATTCTTCTTATGTGGTTTATACAAATGCTCAAGGTTGCGATTCTATAATTTTTTTAAATCTAAGCATCCATAGTTCGGAAAGCACGATTGATTCTATAGTTTCTTGCGATAATTATACTTGGACAGATGGAATAAAATATACTCTTTCTAACAATACCGCAGTAGATACTTTTAGCAATCAAATGGGATGCGATTCTATAGTGTTTTTAAATCTTCTAATTCATTATTCTGATTCTTTAGTCGATTCAATTGACGCCTGCACCAGTTATACTTGGCTTGATGGTTTGCAGTATAGTTCTTCAAATAACAGCGCCAGCCATACCTTACCAAATAAGAACGGCTGCGATTCTACAATTTTCCTAAATCTTACGATAAACAACATAAATTCTAATGTGATTCAATCAGGTATAGTTTTAATGGCCGAAGATTCAACGGCGACTTACCAGTGGATCAATTGCCAAGGAAATGTAACAATTCCTGGTGCCACCAGCCGAACATTTATGGCATCTTCGAATGGAGATTATGCTGTAATAATCTCCAAAAATGGATGTTCTGATACATCCTCCTGTAATTCAGTAATGGGAATTGGAATTTTTAAAAATGTCTTTGGGAAGGCAGTTTCTATTTTCCCTAACCCCACGAGTGGGTGGCTTCATATTGATTTTGGAGAAGTTGTAAATCCTATAATAATTTTTATAACAGACCAAAACGGAAAACAAGTGTTCAAAAAAACAATTGAGCAGAGCAATTCTTTGAAATTAAAATTTGATGGCCCTCCTGGAATTTACATCCTAACTATTGAATCAGAAGGTGAAAAAGTGCACAGCAAAATATTGAAAAAATAAAATGATTGGATTTTTCAGTAAATACAAACCTCTTGAGTTTAAACTCCAAATTTTAACAAAACACAAAATCTGTTTCATGAATCATAAATGTATGGGTCAATTTTTTATCTATTTATTTATTCTCCTAAGTAGCAATTCTTGTAGAAAGGAAAATCCAATTAAAATTAAAGGAGAAACTAAGTTTAGGGAATATTTAATAGATGAAATGGAAATTCAGGAAATTCCAGCGATGTCTGTTTTAATTTTTGAGAGTGAGGAAATTAAATTCGAAGGCTATTTCGGAAAATCGAGTATAGAACAAGATGTTGCACTTCAGGCTGATCATCTTTTTTTATTGGCTTCCATTTCCAAAACAGTAACAGCTGTTGCCCTTTTAAATTTATTTGACAGAGATTCCTTTGAATTGGATGATAAAATCAATGATTATTTATCTTTTGATGTTGATATCCCTAATTATTCTAAGGAAATAACTTTTCGAATGTTGTTAACACACACCTCCGGAATTGCCGACGGTCAAGCCCTAGACAATCAATATTATTATGAGATGGACAGCCCAGTAGCTTTGGGCTATTTTTTGGAAAACTACTTAAAAGTTGGTGGGCAATTTTATAATGCCACAGAGAATTTTCATGACTTTGAACCTGGGAGTGAACATGAATACACTAATTCGGGGAATGCTTTAATGGGACTTTTAGTAGAAGAAATATCAGGGCAATCCTTTATTGACTACTGCAAACAGAATATTTTTATTCCACTTGGCATGACAAACACTTTCTGGAGGCTCGATGAAATCAACCAGATTATAGTGCAACCTTACGATTTTGGAAATAGTGGAAATAACGAAGCCATTGCCCATTATACCTTTACCGATTATCCCAATGGAGGTTTAAGATCAAATGCTAGAGACATGTTTATTTTTTTAAGCAGTGTGGCTCAAAAAGGAATTTATAAGGGTGTACGGATTTTAAAAGAATCAACTGCGTCCCAAATTATTAGCCCTCAAATTCCAGACTTGGATGAAAATGTAGGATTGCACTTTTTTAAGATGAATAAACAATATAATTTATGGGGACATGATGGTGGAGAACAAGGGGTTGCTACAATAATGGCTTTTAATCCTGGGAATAAAACCGGGGCCCTAATTTTCACCAACCAGGGTGATGCAAGTCTCGAAACAATATTACGAGAAGCCTACAAATTAGGATTGACTTTATAGAAATATGGATAGAAAAAAATTTTTGGAATTGGGAGGGAAATTCACTTTAGGGAGTTTGCTGGCACCTACCCTAATATCAGCTTCTTGTAGAAAGGAGGACTTTTTTGAAGGCGTAAATTTTAACGGAAAGATATTAATTATTGGAGCTGGAGCTGCTGGTTTGTATGCTGGATTTATTTTAAAATCAAAAGGTGTAGATTTTGAAATATTGGAGGCTTCTTCGACAATTGGAGGAAGAGTTGGAAAAATGGAAAATTTCGTTGACTTTCCACTTGATTTGGGAGCCCAATGGCTTCATGGGAAAAGAAATGTTATTGGAGACTTGATACAAACAACTAAAACAAAAATTTCTGAAGACAATTCTGAACGCGTTTTTTGGTATGAAAATCAATTGAAAGCAAAATTGCCAAAGGATGTAGGTCAAATTTTTGAAGAAGAAGAGGAAGATATATTGCCAGATATTTCGTTTAAGGATTATAGCCTACAACAAGGTTTTGGAAAAGAATACGAGTTTATTGTAGAAAATTTAGCAGGAGATCATGGCGCGAGCGCTTCTTTATTATCTGTTGGAGAAAATAACAATGAAGGACAAAATTCGTCCTCTGGGGAGG
>CAKZNE010000081.1 GCA_937129395.1 uncultured Cryomorphaceae bacterium
GTATTATTGGTTTATTCAAAGTAATATTATTATCATTATCGACAATCACTCCAGGAGATTTGCGCAACACTTCGAGCGCGTTATTGCCAGCCATTACTGCGCTATTTGCAAAATTGACCACCAATTTATTAGCGCGCATTTCGATGAATGGCTTTTCCGCTGTTACGGTCAATTCGCCCACATTTACGCCACTTTCGACTAAAATTATTGTAGGGATTTTAATATTTTGTTTTGAAAGTAAGGAGGGACATTACTGATAGGGAACTGGCGGTTTAAAAAAAATCAGGCGTGATACTAAATAAGAAAGAAGTTGTCGTCTTAATTACCAGTACATTATTTTTTGGACTTATTCTGAAAGCTCATTTTAAAAATCTTTTTGTCCGAATTAAAGCAACCCTTTTTTTTTCTTCTCTCTAAATAATACTAACTAAAAAACAACTATGATGATTAAGAAATTAATTCTCTCCATTATAGTTTTAATTCCAACCAGCCAATCGCTAGGCCAAGTTGGAGTTTATACTGGAGAGACACAAGAAAAAGCGAATGGAATTGTTGAATTTAAAAAGGATGAAATTTGGGTAGCAACAAATACATCTATATACAAGTTCGAAAATCAAGGAAAACAAGAAACTGTATTTCCTGCTTCCTCCTTTATTGACCCTCCTGGAATAATTCACACAATTATGGCTGCTAAGGATAGCCTTTGGATGGGTTGTGATAGTGGAGTTTATAAGTTCAATGGAAATGCTTGGGAAAAATTAAAACTAGGCAATTTAATTGGCTCTGTAACCGAAATTAAATTTACCATAGATCATAAAATGTGGTTTATCGCTGGAATTAAAGTTTATAGTTTATTGGGTTCAAATCTCACAGATGAAAATATTATGGGGACTAGCCTCGCTATTTTTCAAACCCAAGTTTTTGTAGGAACCTCCAATTACGCCTCTACTGGATGGCATAAAAAAAATGGAGTTTGGTCTAGCCTGATCGGGGCAAACAGCCCCAAATCGAGAGGAATTAATAAACTTGAAGTTGATGGCCTAGGAAATCTTTGGGCAGCTAATGACAACGGTATTTCCATGTTTGATGGAACGAGTTGGAGTGACCTTTTTGTGTATCAAACCAGCTGTGAAGATCTACTTATTCTGAGAAATAAGGCTATTACCACTATCAACATTGGTAATTCAAGAGGTTCTAATGATGGGAACCTTATTCGAGTTTCAGCCAATGGTACCGTTGACACCCTTTTTCGACCTACATCTGAAGAAATTAACATTAATGCTCAAATTTCAAAAGGCCTAAATGAATCCATTTTGTTAGCAAAAGATTTTCCTTATAGCATATTTAAATATTTTCCTTCTCTTCATAAATCTAATAGCTATGCGGCATTAGGGAAAAATGAGATTAAGGCAGGAATTTATTCCAATGGAGATTTGTTTAGAAATTTCAATGAAGGAAGGTCTGTAAAAGGCCTAAAAGTGGAGGATCGATTTTCGATTTATGCTGGAAGTTTATGGTTGTCGGGTAAGGATCAATCTAATTCTAATAGAATAGCTGCGAACTTATTTGGAAATAGCAGTGATTTTTTCTCTGGTCCAATTTCCAATCTTTATGATTCCCTATACATCAGTAAATACAACAGGGTTTGGAAAATTAGCCGCGGTCAAATAAAAACACACAAAAAGGATTTTAATAAACCAGCTTATTCTATGCCCGAAGCAATTATGAATTGGCCAGGAAATGGCGATCAGAATTTGGGAGAAGCTAAATATTACGCTCCTTTTATCGATGTTAATTTCAATGAAATTTATGAACCCGAACTTGGAGATTATCCGGATATTTTGGGTGATGAGGCCATATTTACCATTTACAATGATGCTAGAGGACGAAAAAGAAATACTAACAGTGCCAGTATGGGTTTGGAAATTCATTGTATGATTTACTCCTATGATTCCATTTCCAACCAAGCACTACATAATACCATGTTTGTTAGGTATAAAGTTGTAAATAAATCCAATGAAAATTACAGTGAGGTTAAGTTGGGGATCTGGAATGATTTGGATATTGGGAATTCACGGGACGACATGGTAGGTTGCGACAGTGTATCCAATTGTTTCTTCGCCTATAATGGCGACAATGATGATGAAGGGCCAAGTGGATATGGATTATTTCCACCGGTAATTGGCGGAGTTTTTCTTTCCTCACCAATGTCTGGTTTCGGTTATATTCAAAATGGCGGTGGTGTGTCAATTTCTGGAGCCCTCGGTGATCCAAGAAATCAAACGGAGTTTTTTAGAAAAATGAATAGCAAATGGCTAGATGGTGAAGCCCTAAGATTGGAAAACCCTTCTGGCTTTATGGATGCGAATGGGGTAAATGGGGATGGTCATGATTTGCTTGCATTAAGCCCTAAAACGAACTTTGCCTTTAATTCCGCCAATAATTGGTACCAATCCGTTCCCGGGGATATACGTTCACTTCCTTTTGCACAAGTAGGAACTTTGAACGCAGGAGATATTGCTTGTCTGGATTTTGCCCTAATTTATGCGCGGGATAAAAGCAATCCCAATTTGGATGCATCCTTAAATGTTTTT
>CAKZNE010000082.1 GCA_937129395.1 uncultured Cryomorphaceae bacterium
TTTTCCAGAACCTTGTCTGAGAATAAGATCACCGTATAAGGTTTTTAATAAGCTGGATTTTCCACTACCCGTCTGACCAATCAGATATCTAAAGCTCCCTTTAGTCAATTCGAGATTTACATTGGAAAGGATTAGGTGCTCATTTTGAAAAATATTAGCATCCTTTAATTGGATGATAGTTTCATTGCTCATACTAGGAAAAGGGATTATTTAGTCAAATCTAAGCGAATTTCGAATTTATTATCCTTTGATGAAAGGAAAGTCTCAATAATAATCAACAATTTCCGTTTGAAAAAACAAATAATCCTTAAAATCATCAGCTATATAAAGCCCTACTTTTAATCACTTAATAGAAAAACCAAAATATGTTTTCTGATAGGCTAAAGAGGATGCTTTTCCTTTTTGTATTCGCTTGTAGTTTAGCTTCTTATGCTCAAACTCCAGCCTTACTAAAATTGGATGATAGCTACGATGAAGGACTCGAATTGTATCGTAAAGAGCAGTACGGCAATGCGCAACAAAAATTTGATTCTTATGTACAGGCAAATGGAATGAATAGCGCAGCGGAGAAAAATGCTAGTGCCGAATATTATGCGAGCATGTGTGCCATTAAATTATTTAACAAAGACGCCAAATTTCGAGTAGAGTCATTTGCGAATAAAAATGGTTTAAGTCCTCTTAAAAATCAACTTTTTATAGAATATGCAAATTATCGGTTTAGCACAAAACGTTATTCCGAAGCAAATGAATATTACGACAAGGTTGATCAATTTAGAATAAGTGAGGCTCAACTAAACGAACTACAATTTAAAAATGGCTACTCTCTTTTAATGAAAGAGAAGAATAGGGAAGCGAAAAAATTCTTTGTAAAATTAAAGGATAAAGACAGTAAATATGCCAATTCTGCTCGGTACTACTACGCCCATATTTTATATTCGGATAGTAATTATGCAGAGGCTCTAACTAACTTTTTACCTTTAGAAAATGATAAGGACTTTAGCCCATTCGTCCCTTACTATCTCGCCCATATTTACTATCGCCTAAAGGATTTTGATAAATTAGTGGAGGTTGGAGAAGCCTTAATTCAAAGAGCATCTGAAAAAAGGGCTCCCGAAATTGCAAAACTGTTATCAGATGCATTTTATAAAAGGGAAGATTTTAGCAATACCATAAAATATTTCGAACTTTATAAAGAGAAGGGCGGAAAAATGAGACATCTCGACCATTTCCAATTGGGTTATTCCAATTATAAATTGGGTCAATACCAACCAGCCATTGAATCTTTTAATAAAATTACCTCTAACAAAAGACCACTTTCCCAAAACGCCTACTATCATCTTGGTGATTGTTATATTAAAACCGGTGCAAAAAAGAAAGCCATTACAGCCTTTAAAGCGGCTTCTGAAATGGAGTTTTCCAAAAAAATTACAGAAGATGCATTTTTCAATTATGCCAAATTGGTTTACGAGTTTGCAGATCCATACCAAGACGCCATTACCACCCTAAATCTATTTCAGAAAAAATACCCGGAATCCCCACACCGAACAGAAGTAAATAGTTATTTGGCCAATTTATATTTAACCACCAAGGACTATGATCGTGCATTAGTAGCCCTTAAAAAAGTTGGTTTAAATACCCCGAATATGCAGGAGATTTATCAAAAAATTTCCTTTTATAGGGCTACTGAAATTTTTAACTCTCTCCGTTATGTCGAGGCCTTAGGCAAATATAAAGAAGCCTTGAAATATCCTATAAATATTAAGGTAGCAGCTTTAAGCCAGTATTGGATTGGTGAATGTCATTATAGATTAAAGGATTTCGACCAGGCCTTGTTGAGTATGGACGAATTTAGGAAGATGCCTGGTGTAATTAATTTAGAAGAATATGGAAGATCCTATTACCAATCTGCCTATTGTTATTATAAAAATTTCGATTTTCAAAAAGCCTCATCGTATTACAGGACCTTTACCAGGGATGCAGAAAAAAATGATCCCAGACTTCCTGATGCCTATTT
>CAKZNE010000083.1 GCA_937129395.1 uncultured Cryomorphaceae bacterium
ACCTAGTCGTTTTACCCGATCCTTTGGAGGCAAGGATTAAAATGTGGCAATTAAATGGTTTCAATTTGTTTAAACCACTTTGAACAACATCTCCATTGTCTCCAGATGTTTTTATTCCAATAATTTTCCTCTTAAATTGGAATACCTCATGATTTGGACCTTTGGAAATTGAAATGGCACCTGTATAGGACAATAGATTTCGCAAAACCTCAAGGGATTTTGTCTTTCCAATATTGGCTGTTCCATTAATAGTAATAATTGTATTAGTCATTGATTTTTCAATTTTTGTGATGGATTGGTTTTAAACAAACTTTCACTTGATTTTAATTTTTTGATAAACGAACATGGAAAAAAATGGAAATTCTGGTTTTTCTAGGGGCCAAGGTCTAAATATTTCTGAGCTCCAAAACCTCCCCAACAAAACCCTTCAACAATTCCACTTGATCCTTCCCCAAACTCTCACCATATTTTCCTGCTTTATAAGCCGTAAGCATAAACAAAAAGGCAAGGGGTAAGGCCCAAATCAAAAGGGAAGATTCTCCTAATAATATTTTTGAAAAGCCAAATATGGAGATTACTAATCCTGCTCCACCAATGGAAAAGTAGATAAGCATAAAGAGTGTCCAAACGGGTGGTCTGGGGCCAATCAATCCTGCAACTACAGAGTGCCCAGGTTCATATTCATTTTCTTCTACACGGAAATTGAGTTGGGGTGACCAATAATGTAATTCTTCACCACGAACACTTAAAATAATGTGGTCGGCAACAATTTTTCCATTTATATGATCGGGAGTTTTTTTTAGCAGAATTTTTATCCTTTCCATTACTTTTTCCCGAGGCTCATTAAGCTTCATTTTAAAGCGGGGGCGGATTTGGGTTATTGTTGTTTCCATTTTTATTTTAGTGAAAAACTAAAAATTGAAAGCGAAAAATTGAAAGTGGAATGTTTATGGGAGAAAAAGGGTAAAAAAGGGTGAAAGTTTTGATTTTATTAAAATGATTTTATTCCCCTTATACTTAGACTCGTGTTTTTGAAATTGTAGTTTGAAGTTCCATTAAAGAAACTAAAATAGAAGGCCACATTGGCGCTGTATTCTGTACTGCTCCAATATTGGGCAGTTGCAGAAATTAGAGTGGACCCACCCGTTCTCAGGGCCTTATTACAGATATATCTGTTTTGGAATAACAGACTTAATTCATCCAAGCTTGGTATATACCATTCTGGCCCCAAGGCAAGGACAAAGTTTGCCGCTGGACTTAAGGACATTAGGGCTGTATTAAAAGTACCATCTTCAGTCCTAGAAGCTCCAGTTAGGGTTCCTGGTTCTTGCCATGTTGCTGTGTTTTCAGTTTTGCTTACAATTAAGCCATGCTGGTTACCAGATCCGTCTTTATAAATATAAAATACAATTCCACCAAGTGTATCTTGTCCCAAATAGTATGATTCAACTGTTAAACCGCTAGTTACAAATCCCATATTCGCTATATCGGTAGAATCCAATTGGGTATCAGTATCAATATTATTCCAATTAGCGGTATCCATTGCCGTAATTCCGGCTGCTAAAGAACTGGTGAAATGCGGATCCGTTTCAACGAAACTGTCTAATTTATTATTCCAGTAGATTGTATCTGTATTGTTTATTCCGCTTGCTGTTGAAGAAAAAAACATAGGGTCTACTTCAATAAAACTATCCATTTTATCATTCCAATTTGCTGTATCTGTTGGCGTTATTCCACTTGCCGTAGATCCTCCAAATATTGGGTCAGTTTCGGTATAAGAATCTAGTTTGCTATTCCAGTTTGTTGTATCCTGAGCCAGAATTCCTCTTGCGGGAGATGCTGCGAATATTGGATCCAATTCCATAAGAGTCCCGGAAAAATTCTCCGCAGTTTTTGCATACAAGGCATAGGGAACACTCATCAGTTGACTGGTACCAATAATACTGTAATTTGTTCCTCCATTTGGGTCAAATTCCGTGTTTAAGAAATAATTATCGCTTCCCCAATCAATGGTAGTAAAATTTCCACCAATCACAGTTCCTGTTCCTATTTCTATACTTAGTAATCCATTTTCGTTGGTAGCTTTTGTATGAGTTTCCATGTAATTGGCAATTCCTGAGGCATTTCCTTTTAGAATGCTTATTCTCACACTTACATTTTGGTTAACGACTAAATCATTGGCAGAATCTCTGACAACAGCTTGAAAGGTCATTTTTTCAGGAGCTTGGGCAAAAAGGCCACATGAAATGAATACCAGACTAATAGTTGAAATAATATGTTTCATTACTTTTTATTCTAGTTTTTTATAATTTTAAATGTTTTTAAAAGTCCTTCCTTATTGGAGACATGTAAGAAGTAAATAGCATTCGACAATTCCTCCATATCAATTGCGGTGGATTTGGAAATAATTTTTTGACTTTCAATTATTTTTCCTTGAAAATCAATTAGCTGGTAGGTCAAATTGTCTGTTTCATCAATAAACAAGTTTAAAGGGCCTTTGGTGGGATTGGGGTAGGCGGTCATTTTCAATTTAATAGACAATTCTTTGATGCCAAATGTGGTGGAAACGATATATGCTTGTTGCAACCCTTCACTAATCTTTCCATTGCTTCCTGTTTTGGTTTTGTAAACTATTTGCCCAGCTGAATAACTGGCTTTCCCGCCAGTTCCAGTAGCTTCCCCTCCAGTGGCAACCGTATTGTCTTGAGCCTGAATTTCATCAAAAGCGAAAAGGAAAAAGCAGCATGTGATAATTGTTTTAAATTGCATCATACAATGATTTTAGGCACTATTGTTTTAATAAATGGGAATCAAAAATTAGGTTTTGCTTGTAAATGTTTATTAAACCCGTTGCGGGATTATAACTAATACTGTCCGCACTTCCCGTAAATGATACGTTGAAAATTGTAGCATCCGAACTGATGTTTAGGCATATATCCTTCCATCTAAAATCATTTCGGATATCATCATAGGAAAGTGAGATAATCATGCTGTTACCAAATAGGGTATCTTGTTTAACAACGTCGTTTGCAGTATGCCTGTATTCCATCCATTCCCTTGCCGTGGTAAACCAAATACGATCTGCGGATAAAATATTTAATGTATCAACAAAGCCATGAAAGGCCGCAGAATCCCACTGGGAAGCATGGGTTCCCACTCTGTAAAATCGATTATCCAATTCGCTCGATGCGTCCACCATGGATTTAAAATGATGAATTACAGAATTTACTTGGCTGTCCACAGCCCAATAATGAAGAAATCCTCTTTTTAACTGAACCAAAGCAGAATCTGGATGTTCAATATTTGAAACTTGACCAACCGCTACATAGGGAGGAACGGCAGGTTTATATGAATTTGATCCCGAACTAGATGAGACCAAAAAACCAAGATCATCAGCGTAAGGCACAAAACCAGTGAAGGTTTCTGGTACTACAAAGCAATTCATAACGTAGCCTATTTTATTGTAATACAATTCGTTTAACACCAAAAGATCTTCTGTATACCCAATAATGTTAATGCCATTATTATTAATTAAATCGACATGTCTGTTGGTGTGATTCATAACATCCCAACCTCCATTTATTAGGATAGAGTAATCTGCATATTGCATTCCAAGCCCTAAATGGTTTCCAATTTCATTACCGATAAAATTATAACCATTCACTGCCGTGGCAGCTGTATATTTATGATTTAATCCTGCTCCATCTGAAAAAGAATAGTTCAATAATATGGATTCCATTTCCAAACATTCCGTTTGATTATCATCTACTTCCAAATTAAAAACCCCATGTTTATTGTATTTGATTTTTGCAAATTCAGAACTTGCCGTAGTCGGGGGGGTCGAAAATGTAATTGTTAGGGTCACACTATCTGGTGGAGCGGGCTTTTTTCGAGCAGCGGCCAAAACTTGGATCATTTGATTCTGTCCTAATAAAAATGTGGGAAGAAGAAACAAAAAAATCAGGAAGGAGTTTTTCATGTCTTTATTTTTGAACAGCTGACTCTTCTACAATTATTCCTGAAATAGAGGATAAAAAATAGGTCCCTGACTTCACAAACTGTAAACTAATACTTCCTCCGTTGGATTGAACATTGTATTCATAACTTAAAGAAGGATCAGAATGCCATTCATTTGCAGAGCTTCCGAAATTGTTGAATAATGGCCCAATGATGTTGTCGCTTCCATTATTCGCCCTCCAAGTCGTCTCAAGGTTGGTTGAACTGGATGCTGCTATTATGTAAATCTGATAAAATTTTGTGTCATCCAAATTATCAAATCTAATTTCCACTTCGGTACTCCCAAACTCCCAAGCTCCTCTATATATTTCGGTACTAAAAACTCCTCCTAAATCTGGAGCAGCAGGATAAACGTTTGGTGTGGAAGATTGCCATGCCGTAGTATTTGTAAAGGTGATGCTCGTTGCTTGGTTATTACTATCTAGTAAACCTGGGCTCGTAAAACCATTTGCATTTGTTAGCTCTGTAGTCGTTGGGTTAATTTTATTCCACCCGAGTTCCGGGGTTGAATTACCATATTCATTATTCAAATCAACCCTCCATTGTCTTAATGCAACATAGGGGACAGATGGGGAATTTGAGCCAAAGGATTGATTTCTCCAATTTCCTGCTATTAGCTTTTGTGCTTTTAGTTCTCCATTAATTATTAATAATCGCCAGTTTCCATCTTCCCCGGCTACATTGTTTCCATCAGTAATTTCTATTCCACCTTGTACAACCAAATTGGTAAAAGTTTTCTGATCGGTAATGGTTTGGTTGGTGCTAAGTTTTACACCATTTGAAACGAATACCGGATCGGATTCAATTGTGCCAGTTCCGGTTTTGATCATTCCAGCATCAATAATATAAAAGGTATCCTGACCGGTGCGAACCAATGCCGCAGCAGCATCAACCGTTATACTAGATACCGAATCCCCCTCTGAATCAAATAACAAAACAGCCGAAGCGTCTATATTGATAGTCCCGGTATTTCTACTCTGGAAATAAAAATATTCTTGGTCTATTGCACTGCTTAAGCCCGAGGGGATACTGATCATGTAACTATTACTTCCGGTGGTATACAAGGTAGTATTGGCATCCATTTGAGATAAATTTCTGCTTGCCTTTAATTCAATATGCACTGGATAACGATACCCATCAATAGAAGCTTGCAAGATGGAGTCATTTTGCTCAACGATCAGCATGGAACTATCTAATCTTGCCTCAATTAGAGAATCCTTAAGGGATACCCAGTTATAAATTGGAATAGTGTCAAAATTTAAACTATCAATGCTAAGGGTGATTAAACTGTCATTGTATTGGGAGTTATAAGCAGTGCTATCAATTTGCAATTCCAATTCATAAAAAGCCGAATCATTTCGAATTCCACCAAAACTTGATTTTAAAACCCCGGCTAAATTTCCATTGGGAAGAGCAATTACTACCACTGTGTCTGTGGCGCCTAGAAAAGGAAGACTGATACTATCGGACAATTGAAGGGAGGGAAGGCTTTGCGGATAAGGTTGAGCAGGAGGGTATTGCCCATAAGAACAATAACCAACAAAAATTGCCAGAAGTAAAAAGATTCTTTTCATCGATAAAATTTATTTCCTAAAAAAATCACTGTAAACCTATAGTTTAATTGCGCATTATATGATCTAGTTTTCCCTAAAAAAGATAAGGCCAAAGCTAATTTGTTGGGCTTGTAATCAGGGAAAAAGGACGGGCATTAATTATAGGTTTACGATTTTTTTGATACAGGTTAAAATGATTTGGGTAGTAACTATCTTGGCTACGAAACTACTAATTTTTGTAGAGATATTAGTTGGGTATTGGCTTATTCCTATTGCTTCTTTGGAATTTTTATTTTTTTTGGCATCTTAGCTTTTTTCCAACCCAATTATGAAAAGATCTAATTTTTGCTTTTCATTATTCAGGAAACCTCATATAAATTACTACACCACAATAAATTATTCAATTTTGAACGAATAAAAGCAATCACAATATTTACACTAACCAATGCACAAAATGACAGGAATATTATTAATGGTAGGAGGAGGGCTGCTTTTTGTTGCCGGAATCTTTACCTATAAAAAATCGAAAGGCGAAGTTCTTCCTATCCCGCAGGAAAATACCGTAAGGAAGAAGGAGCAATCCGACTATGAAAAAAACAAGAAAAAAGGGGATGACTTTGAGGCTTTCATTGTTTCCAAATTCAATAAGGAGAAATTTGTTTTTAAAAATTGGGCTGGGGATAAAATTTCCAATGGTCAATATGCAGAATCCACCACACAGCCAGATCTTCTGTACGAATGGAAGGGGAGTGCTAAAAACTTTCCACTTTGGGTGGAATGCAAATGGCGGTCTAAAGCCGAAAACGGTAAATTAAAATTCGCCTATCCCAAACAATTGGAGCGTTATAAAAATTATGAAAAGGAAGAAGGTATCCCCATATTTATAGCTTTGGGTGTTGGTGGAAAACCAAATAAGCCAGAGCAACTTTTTTTGATTCCCCTTCGATTTATTCATTCGCACGAGCTTGAATTGAGCAAGTTGGAAGGCTATCGAAAATCTGTTGAGGATGAATTTATTTATAACGCAAAAGACAAGTTTATTAATTCTAAGAATTTTGTGAAAAGTTGAGAAGGATTAATTAATCTCTCAAAATGTTCAAACGGAGCCACATCCGTCATTCAAGAAAATTGTATTTTGATTGCAGCGTGGCCTTCGTTTTAAAATGGAATTCGCACTATCTAAAATGGAATACAAGGCGATACAATCGCGCAGTAGTGTTGGGGCTGAATGGGGAAAGGCCTCTATCATAGATTGTACAAAAAGGCAGCAATATTTATTGAAATGCAAAATCTAGTGTTTGGTACTGAATTTTAACTAGGAATAAAATTATATCTCAATGACATCCCTCAAGAATTAAATTGTCATTAATTATGAATACATTTAAAAACCAAAACAAACCATTTTAGACCTTTAAAATCTCACTCTCCTCCATGAAAACTCTTTTTCGAATATTCCTTTTTGTTAGTTTCTCTTTGCAAATGACGGGGCAAACGCCTTATTTAAATGAACGTTACCATTATAAGTTAGGGGCTTTGCATGGCTCACTTGCATTTAGTGATAGCAGTTATTTTACAGGGGTAAGAGATAATGATGAACCCAGTTTGTATCGATACACAAGGATAAATAATCTAGGAATTATTTTGGATAGTCTAAATGTGTCTTATCCTGACTCAACTGTTAGTACGGGATTTTTTTGTAAATGTCTAAATGTAAATCAAGATCATCTTTATAATGCCTACACCAAGGTTGAAAATGGAGTTTTAACTAGAACTTGGTCCATTGTTTTATCAAAAATCCACTTGGATTTAAGTGATACCATTGAAACCAAAGACTTCACGCTTCCAGGATATGACTTTTTGTATGTCACAGCTAGCTCTTTTGACAGCGATAGCACCTTTCTAATTACCGGATCTGTTGGACGATTGGTTGGGCCAGATTCTATTTTTAAAGAAGAACTTCTATTGGCGAAATTCGATACTAGTTTTAACCTCATTTGGCATACAGTAATGCAAGATGGAAAACCTTGGGATGAGGCTTATGGGTTTTACGGATTGGATATAACGGTAGATAAGAATGATGGTATTTTGGTTGCTGGCAGCTCCGATTTTGAATCAAGTCCCTATTCTACTTTTGTTGCTCGTTTTGATTCAAGGACTGGGGATTCATTATGGTGCAGGGAGTTTAGCCATGTTAATGGTGTAGGTTTAATGTATTGTGCCAACCGTTTTGATGGGAACTATCAATTTTTACAAAGGTTTTATGAGAAACTGAACCTTGGCGATGGTTATTCCAAAATTGGTGTAATAGATACTTTGGGCAATATTTTAGTTGAGAAGTCATTTGGAACCAAAGGAGGCCGATCCTATTTTAGTGATTTAATTCAAACCTTGGATGGGAATTATTATGCCGCTGGGAGTTACTTTGGTAATGGTGAAATTGCCACTGGATTTAAGTTTAGCCCCCAACTTGATAGTATATGGCAGGCATTTTATTTGTACGAGCATCCTTTTGAAAGGAGCAGAATAGATGCTTTTAGGCAAAAACCAAATGGTCACATCATTCATATGGGTTCTCATGTTGATAGGAGCAATCCACCATCTTATTCATTCCATACATGGCTGCTAGAAACAGATGAAAATGGCTGCGACACATCTGGTTGTAATTTGGGTAATGAGTACAAATTTACCTTTGAGTCTTTTGATTTTTCAATTTCTCCAAATCCCAATCAAGGAGCTTTTAAAATTGAGTTTAAAGAACAAATAATTGGAGACAAATATCATTTGGAAATTTGGGATATGTTTGGCAGAAGAGTAGGGAACAAAGCTTATTGGATAGATGGTAATTCTTTAGATATAAAAGTTAATCTTCCAAATGGGGTTTACCAAACCATATTGATAAAAAACGGAAATGTTTTAGGGACCAAAAAGCTTGTTTTGGACTAGGTTTGTTTACTTTATTGGCTTTGTTTTCTTTTGTTCTGAGACTCCCTAGGGTCGATTTGAATCCGAGTAAAAATGAAATAATCAATCTCCCAAAATGTCCAATCAAAGCCAAATCCGTCATTCAAGAAAATTGTATTTTGATTGAAGTGAAGCCTTAGAGAGATTGGGAAGCTCCGAAGAATGAGGAGATAGCCCAACCGAACTTAGGCTAAGCAAAAACAGAATGCAATTTTGTTGTCAGACTTGACCTTTTATTCAAGCCTATCTATTGTTTAATTGTTTTCATGAGCTCCTTTCAGTCGGTTGGTTCTTTTTTGGTCAATCTTTAGATCATGAGCGATAGCGAATAACTCAAAAGGATCATGAGTGATAACTTCGTATTAAAATCAAAAAAAATAATTTTGCGCTTTCTTTTTTCTTGATAAAAAATGAAACAAAAAATCAAGGCTGAATTTCCTATCCTTAAAAACTACGAGCCCCAATTCTCTCCCGCGATAAGAGCCACGATGTTCAACTGATCGCTCATGAATCGAGAATTGGATCTCTTGTTTTTCTACGGATATGAAATAATGCCGATGGTTGGCAAGATCATGTTTATTAGTTTTTAGGATGTTTTCTTTTTGTTCTTAGTCTCCCCTTGGTCGATTTGAATCCAAGTTAAAATGAAATTAACAATCTACCAAAATGTTTATTCGAAGCCAAATTCGGCTTTCAAGAAAATGGTGATTTGATTGAAATGAAACCTTAGAGAGATTGAATAGCTCTGAAGAATGAAGAGCTCATTCAACCGAACTTAGGTTTTATGAAAAGCAGATCACTATTTTATTGTCAGCCTTGACCTTTTGGTTCATTTTGGGTCAAGCCAAAAGAACAAAAATAACCTGTCCATTCCATGTTAAAAATGTGGAAGGACAATTACCAACTCTCAAAAAAACAAAAAGAATCAAAGAAAAAACTCGCAACCAGAAGGTTATATCTAGTACCCAACGCGATACAATCGCGCAGTAGCTCTGGGTTAATGATTGCGGCAGATCCGTGAACATTATTGATGGGTGGACTCCCTTAAGTCATGACCCAGAATCAGGTAAAAAAATAAATCGGGAAAGGCTGAATTCAGTGCTCAATTATCTACAAACCACCCCTATAAACAAAGAGGAATAATTTTATAAATTGCATTTTCAAAATTGTCATGACACCTGTTAACCTTATTTCCTTAACTCTACAAAACCCTAAAAATTGAAACTAAATTGACTGCTGAAGAAAAGCAACTTTGGCAAAAAATCAAGAATTTTGAATTGGATGACCCTGAATCTTCCTTTTGTTTTAGCGAGAGATTGGCAAGAGAAAATGATTGGTCTATCCTCTATTCCTTAAGAGCCATAATAGAATACAAAAGGTTTCTATTTTTGATTTGTATTTCTGAAAATAGCCAAACTCCCTCAGATCAAGTGGATCAAGTTTGGCATTTGCATTTACTTTATACACAATCTTATTGGGTGAATTTCTGTGGAGATTTAGTGAAAAAGGAAATCCATCATGGTCCGACTAAAGGCAAGGAACAAAGGGCGCTTTTTAAGGATTTATATTCCGAAACGCTGAAATTATATGAGAGGAAATTTGAAAAAAAACCTCCTTCTGATATTTGGCCTGATGTTGAGACCCGAATTTCTGAAATCCATTTTACACGTGTAAACCGACATAAAACTTGGCTCCTACCAAAAATAAGATTGAAACCATGACTCATTTATCAAAACTAAAACCCGCTGAAACCCTTTATTTAATGGATGTTGGCGTGAATCTTAAAACTTTATTGAAAAACACTTTTATGGATTTGGTTTTCAAAGGAGTATTAAATCTTGAGGAAAGGTCTCAGGAATATATGACCCGAGACAAATACAATCGAAAAGTAAGCGCCAAAAAAACGTATCGCTATGTTAGTGCTGGAAAAGCTTTAGATTCTTATATCCCTCAAACATTTGAATTTGTTTTTTTGGAGCCTTTTAAAATTGCGCCAGATTTAAAGACTTTAATGGAAAGTTATGTGAAAATTATTGCTAAAAGCACCAATAGTGAAAGTTCTTTTAAAAGGAAAATATTAAAATCGGCAAATTTAAGCTCCTTAGTAAAGGCCAATTTTCTTCAGCGTGTATTCGCAATTTATTCTCTTAGCGAAAAAGGTAAGCAAGTAAAAAAGGAAATTGCAAATACACTTAAAACCTGTGAAGCAAAATTCCCGGAATTAGTAAAGTCAGATCCAGGAAAAGCCGTGGAATTAATGATGAAAATTGGGGGAAACATTTTTTTGGTTGAAAACTTAGACTTGAGTTTGTTGAATAAACTGGATAAAAACGTAGTTAAGGCTCAGCTTGTTAAAATAAAGGACCAGGCGAAAAATAAAGGGAAGCACGACTATGCAGACAATGATTACTTTGATGAATTTGATGAATTTGATGATTTTTTACAGTTTGAAATGATGCTGGATGTTTTTGAAGACACTTTTAATTCTTTCGATTCCTTCGAATCCTTTGACTCTTTTGATTCGGGTTTCGACTCCAGTTTCAATGATTCTTTTTCGGATTTTAGTGGAGATAGCGGATGTAGCAGTTGCAGTGGTTGTGGAGGCTGCGGCGGGGATTAATTC
>CAKZNE010000084.1 GCA_937129395.1 uncultured Cryomorphaceae bacterium
AACAATCCATCATCGCGCGCAGACCGCATAAGATAGACTGTTCCGTAGGGGGCGCGGTTGAAGCGGAGCCACCTAATAGCAACTCTGGGCCTACGCCTCATTATGCTGGGTTTTTTCCTTCGGTGATCCTGCCCTGACAAGCTCTCGCACTTCCCACGGGCGCGGCATCCCTCGAACCACCAGTTCCGGGTCATCGCCAGAGGTGAACACCTTAATGTCGCCCGTCTCCAAAATACGCTGGAAGAACGTCTGCTCGACACGAACGCTACGGATGCGGCTCACTGTCAACTCCGTATAGCTCTTAGACAGCAACCCTCGCTCCAAGCGCAGCTCACCACCCTCAATCTGTAAGCGCACGGCGCGTGTACCAAGATACCATGCTCCAAGCATAAGAGCGCCAATTCCCAACAAGGGAACCAAAATAAGGCAAAGCAAAGGAGGGGTCTATCGCAACACATTGTTCATAGAGTCCTATAGCATTCGCGATTCCTGGTCCATCCCACATTAAATGTTGGTAGCGACCTTTTAGATAAAGGTTGTAGGCCTCTATATTTTGTGTTGGCGCTTCAATCAGATGTTCCTCAATATTGAGGTGACCAAAATTTTCCCGGATTTGATCGGCAATGCGTAAGCTTATCTCATCTTGTATCGCAAATATATCCTCCAAATCCCGATCGAAATTTTTTGACCAGAAGTGAGTGCCGTCTATTGCGCTAACTAGCTGCACCGTAATGCGAACTTTGTTTTTAGCTTTTCGTACGCTCCCCTCCAAAACAGTACTAACCCCTAATTGATCCCCGATAGTTCGCACATCTATATTTTTATTCTTAAATGCAAAAGAGGAGGTGCGGGCAATTACTTTCAAGCCCTTCACAGTGGTAAGGGCGTTGATTATTTCTTCAGTAATTCCATCGCTGAAGTATTCGTTTTCGGGATCCGCGCTCATATTAACAAAAGGGAGAACCACAATGGATTTGTCGGATGATGGTAGGGGTAGTTGGTTGCTCATTTTGCGCTAAACTTGATCAAGGCTTCTGCGAACTGACATTTAATTTTTAATGATTTTTCCTTTTATGGGATGCAGGGGTATTAAGCTCTAAAACTAGCAAATAAATCACAGATATAGAGGCTTTGAGGACATTTGTCAATAGGGAGGATCTAGTTTTAATTTTATAAGGCTTGCTACTTCAAAATCAATGCTCTATAATTTAACAGAAGGGCTTTAGACTAAACCAATATTTAGAGTAGGGCAGAGGGACTGACTAAGTTTTACTATGCGCATTCAACAAATCGCTCGGAACAATTTTATTTAATCCCATTTGTTGATTTTGAACCAATAGTCTTAATCCCAACAGCGATTATAATGCCCCCTGTTAAAAACATAATAAGGCTATATACAGCTGGAGCAATTGCATAATTATCATTCATTAAAATCCCAGACGCAATTGCAATTGCCATGGTGCCATTTTGAATTCCAGACTCTACCGAGATCGTTAGCGATTGAACTAAGTTTAATTTGAAAAGTCGGGCTGTTGCAAAACCTACCAGCATGGTGAAAACATTTAGGGCTAAACTTGTAATTCCTGCGAGTTGTAAATAGGGAATGAGATCTTCTTTTTTCTTTAAAACCAATCCTATTATGACCAAAAATAAAACTGCGGCTGAAGCAATTTTAACTGGCTTATTCATTTTATCGGCAAAGGCAGGTTTGGCTTTTTTTAATGCCATACCAAGAGAAACGGGTATAATTACAATGGCAAAAATTTGAATAACAGTTTGTAATTTGTCGATTTGGACCATTTCCTTGGCATCCAAAAAATGGCTTAAGGCAAAGTCTATTACAAAGGGAATCGTGAAAATAGTAATTAGGCTATTGGCTGTTGTTAATGATATAGATAAGCCGGCATCTCCTTTTGCCAAATAGGTAATAAGGTTAGATGTGGGGCCACCAGGGCAAGCCGCCAAAATCATTAGGCCAATAGCAATGTCTGCACCTACATCAAAAATGGATATCAAAAGGAAAGCAATAATTGGCAACAAAATAATTTGATTAAGCAGCCCAACGATTATGGCTCTTGGATGTTGAATTAAACGAATAAAATCATCTTTGACCAGGGATAGACCCATACCAAACATGATGATAATCAATGATACCGCGAGAATTATTGTTCCTATGTCCATTGCTAGTTGTTTTTAAATTCTTTAATCAATTTTAATATAGGTCCTTTAAACCTTTGAATGAACTCTGCATTTTCAAAGTTATCTTCACCAATGGTAGTTGACCTTGTAATAAATGTGCAAAATACTTCTTCATTGCGCAATACAGTCTTTTTTGTTCTTTTTGCTCAGCTCAGCTCAGCTCAGCAACTTCTTTTCCTAAATCCACAGTTTTATTTCCCAGTTTTTACGATCAGGACGCGATCGTAAAAATCGCACTTAAACCTATTAGCCCCAAAATCGATAATTTAATCATTTGTCTATTTGTAGCTTGAGGTTCGCCTTTTGCAAATTCCAAGATCCCCTACCTATGGTGGTGGGAGAAGTGCTGCTCGTTATTTTTACTGGTGGAATCGTTTAATTAATTGGGCTAAGGAATAAATTATTCATATCCATGTTCGTGCTTCCAATCAGTGATGTCAATGTTTTCAATTTCCTCCAATCGTTTTTTCTCGTAATTATTTATTTGGTAGTTAAAAAAAACAAGCCAAGCTATAAAGTTCAATAGATAAATTATTGTTTTCTGTTTGAGTTTGAGGATATAATTTTCGTCAAATAAATGCTTAAAGGAATTATACTTAACACTACCTCTTGTAAAATAAAAAGGAGCAAACAAAAACAATTCAAGTATTTCTATTGGAGTGTATTTTTCTGTTTTGTTTTTCTCAAAAGATGCATTTCTCGTTTTTTTTAAATGTTGTTGGCCAACTTTTCCCGACTCGTATGCTGGGTCTGAATTATTATTTTCTCCGGTGAATGAGTAAATTTTATTGAATTCACCATCATTGTGAAAAAAGGATACTAATATTTCAGTCAATTGATTTATGGAAATAGGAGCTTTGTCAATAACAAATTGTTCATTATTTTTCTCATACATAACAGAAAGTCCGTCTACCCCAGTGTTTCCTCCAACCTCAATCCAATCGGAATCGTTTTTACTCAAACCTACCAGATGAAACAAATTCCAATCGATTGCATTCATTGTTTCAAGAATATCCGATTCAGAAATTTCTTCTTTTTTCAGGATTTCTTCTGAACCATAATCAGATAAAACTAATAATTCCATTCTTCTGCAGCTATCGTTTTAAATAAGTCAATTGGTTGGTCTATGGCTGGTGCCGGATTGGAAGGGTTTTATTGCCTTGCGAACCAATCCTGCTTCAATGCGTTTTTGTTTTGCTTTACGAACCGCTATATACGAGGCTCAAACGTACAGTGGTTTGAGAGTCGCACTCCCTTAGTTTTTTCTGGAGGAGCAGCATACTCGGCTGTTAGCTGTTTATTTATTTCTGTCGGTTATTTTCATCAATGATTCTTAACTCAGGAAGTAACCGCATAATTTCTTTAATATTATCAACTTCAGTTTTATCAATTAGCAAGTGTGATAAGTTAAGCATTTTGACAATCCCTGTATTAATATGTTTAATTTTATTCCCATGCAGCCATAAATTATAGGCAGACACCAATCCCAGGAATTCAGAGGAGAATTCTGTCAACTGATTATTAGCAAAAGAGCAAAAAGTGATTTTTGTAAGCTTGCCAAATCCTTTAGGAATGGATGTGATATTGTTATCAGAAAAATTGACCTCTTTTAATTTAATACAATTTCTAATGGATGCGGGGATTTCACTTATATCATTAAACCCAAAATTGATTTCCTTTAATTCTTTTAAGTTCCCAATTAATTTTGGCAATTCTTTAATTTTTGAGGCATTCGCTGTTATTTTTTCAAGTTTGCTACATTCTAATAATTCATCTGGCAAGGATGTTAGTTTTGTTCCTGATACATCGAGAGTCTTTAAGTTCTTGAGTTGATTGATTTCTGCTGGAATTGATGATAAATCTCTATTGTTTCTCAATATTAAGGTGTGCACCACTTCTTTGTGTGCTAAGGCATCTTTCATGGAATAACAAACACCAAAATTGACTTGGGTTTGCCCCCTTGATGTTTGGAACAGAAATGACATTGAACAAGCTAAGGCAATAAATCTAAGGTAATACATTTAATAGTTTTTAAGGGTTTGCCAATGGCGGTTTAAAAGCCTTTTCTAGTCCTGAGAACAAAAGCTGTTGTTGTGCGATTGTATTTCTCCTAGCCACTCTCCCTCCATAAGCGATATTTTTTTCTGCCCAACATGGGATCTTTGTCTGATGCAAGATAGAAATTATTAAGAGGGTGGAGGACCTTTTCAGACGAGGGCCTTGTCTCGAAGCGCTAGTAAGTCGCAAGCTTGTCAACTTTGAGTTTGGAATTGAAGGAAGCGAGACTATAAAGCTCGATATTGATGAACAAGGACGGTTTTTGAGGCATCACATCTTTACAGATGATCTTAAAGAAAGGAAGAAGCCTTTACGAAATCGGAAAAACCTCCTTCGAAGAGGGATTTCAAAAGGTCATGACTATGTAGGGGGTAGAACTCGAAAAGGAGGTAGGGCGGTTGAGAGGTACACTCCTTCAGTTCTTACGGGTGGAGTCGCCTACTCGAATGGTGGGAGTAAATTAACATCCATAAGATAAATCAACGACTAAAAAACTAGTGCTTTTGATTCCGTTTTCTGATTGTAATTCAATTTTGATTATAACAGGATTAAGCCAATAAGTACAAGCTTTTTCCCGATAAATTAAAGTGGCAACATTAGAACTTTCACCACTTAAATCCACTATTGTATCTTTTAGCTGGAAATTTTGCTTTCGTAATATTTCCTTTTGTTCATATTTGGTTTTTGGTACTCTAAAGAAATTCAAGTTGTTTTTTAATTCAATGAATGGTTCTTGTCCTTCCCAACTTACTCTGTTTTTATACCAATTATCAAATTCTTCAGATTTTATCTTTCGATAATCAAATTGCTCACTTATACTTTCTACAATTGTATACGAAACACTTATTTGATCGACACTTTTGCCGCCATCAAACTCCTTAAGGATTTTGGCTATCTGTTGTGGGGAAAATCTACTCTTTCTCATAATACCGTTTAAAATTAAGATTATTTTTCTACTTTTAAACAGTGCGGTTTTTGGGGAAGCTTACACAGTTTTCTCTAAAAGAAGAACAACCTTTCCTGTTTCGAGTTTTCCGATTTTCTCACTCTTGAGACTCGGTTTTTCTCTAATGGAAAGTCCATTTTCGGCAATAACTGAAAAATAATCTTGAGCATTGGTTTTAAAAATGAAAAGCAAAAACATAAGGCCTAAAACTTTCTTCATAATAGTGTTTTATAATTACCACCAAAGGGTTTGCGACTGCAAATGATCAGGCCATTTCCTCGAGTATGTAAGAGGCCTTATTTTTTGTAGATGCGGTTATAGCACGTTTTTATTTATTATTTCCAAACACGATAAATCCTTGTCCCGAACAAATTCTTCTATCGTCAATTTGTGCTTGAGCATGATTTTTTTTATTTCGGGTGTCGTTTTGTTCCCAGATCTTAGCCAAACAACCTTAGGAGGATGCCCCCAAACAACGGAGAAATCATAAAAGTCAGAGTCGAATGAAACGATTGTCCATTCTTCGTCACGAGCGAATTGCCAAATTTCCTTGTCTGATTTGTTTTCTAATCCTAGGTTACGGACTTGTTCAGCTAAAGGAAAGTCATCCTTAACCAATTTAATTAAACGAAATGAAATGTTTTGGTCGAATAATAGTTTCATGAGGCAATACTGATATGACCTTCTCTCTCTGACGCCATAAACAGACAAGCCTTAATTGCATCAATAGATAATTCAGGAAAGTCTGCGATTATTTCCTTTTCGGTCATACCATTCGCAAGCCAATTTAAAACATCCGACACGCTAATTCTTGTGCCTTTAATAATTGGCTTACCGAATCTCACGTTTGGATTGATTTCTATGTATTGCTGAATGCTCATGTTACAAATATCGGTTATTCTTTTTTTTATGCGCTATAACGGGTACCAACAAAAATAGCAGGTAGTTTGTGTCCTAGAATTTCCGAAGCAAAATCAGATTCAAACAAACAAGAGCCAACCTTTGGTTTGGGAATAAACTTACACAATATTTTTATACAATGTATTACCCGCGACTTTCCAAATCTATTTTGTCATTGGCAATTAGGCTATCAATTAACCTAAGAATGACTGCGTCATAAGAGTTGTTTGAGTTGAGAGATTCAAGTACGGTTCATTGAGAGGTTAGGGCTGAAATTCTCCTGGCTTACTCGACTGCCATTAGTACTTATTTCCATTTCCAATTCAATTCGTCAATATATTCAGCTCCTAATTCAGTCACACGTTTTTTAAATTCTGTTTGATTCTCAATCGAGTGCTTTGGTACAATTAGAGATAAGTCAGTTGTCAGTTTAATAAAGAAATGGTTTTTCGTTTCAATTAATTCTTTTAATTCAGTTCCATTTATTTTGCTTTCAGAGGTAAAATCTTTAGCATTCACAGAATTTTCATCAAAGTCAATTTCCACAGGTTTGTTAATCCGATTTTTATAATTTTCCTCAACTTGTTTTTGAAAATGCCTTTTGTATCTCCATTTAGAATACATTGGATAAAGTAAAAACCATAAAATTGCTATTATAACGAATACAATTCCAATTCCGTAATCTTGATTTTTATTTGCCAAATAAAGTCCAAATAATAAATAGATTATTGGAATAATTATTCGTGAGCGAAATCTTCTTTTTTTATGTAATTCAGATTTTGAAGAAGTATAGAGCTGATACTCTAAAAAATCCGAATTTGTAAGTTGATAGTTTATGTTCATCGTATGTTCGTTAAGATACATCCTTTACAAATTTACAGATTGGTGTTTACACTAAGTTAGTTTCTAACCTTACAGATGGTTCTTTAGTTCTTGATTGATTTTCATTAAAGTAGCTCAAAATTACATTTCTATAAAATACTCTCCAGATTCCATTGCCAATTCTAGTGCTCTAAAAAAATAAAGCCTAAAAAAGGGACGCCAAAGCATCCCGAAATTTAGTTTAATGAAAAATATTTCTCCCGAAATAGAACTGAAAAAATCCTTTTCCCCATATGTAGATATCGAGTCATCCGCAGCTCCGGATTCGTCAACAAAATTTCCATTTTTGGCCTATCGGCAAAACGGAAACTTGGTTATTGGCATTAGTATTTTATTTTCGCTCTTAAAAATTCCAATTGATTATTGGTAGTTTGCGTTTTTCGTTAATATTCCAAAGTCCTAATTGAATTCCTTTGGTGTTTTTACTTTTATTCCAAATTCCAATTTGCAGTCCAACCATTTTTTCATTCGCATAATTAGCACCTCCAATTTGCAATCCTGTCATATATTCAGTTGAATTCGATATCGCAATTTGAATCCCATTACTATAAGTTGCTTCGTTCAGCAATCCAGCAATTTGAATTCCGTTCGACCTGTCCATTCCATTCCACAAGCCGGCAATCGCAAATCCATTATTTTCTGTTCCACTTTGCGTAGCTAAAGCTAATGTGATTCCATTAAAGGAAACGTTTCCCATTGTTCCAGTCGAAACATTTAATCCGTTTACAATTTCATCAGTTTCCTCATTCCTAATTAAACTTCCATTAGCCATAAAACCAACAAGTCCAATTCCAGGAACCTCTAATCTTATTCCGTTAGTTCTAACGAATCTCTTTTTGTTTTCAAACTGTGGAAATGCTCCGACTGAAATTCCATTAATAGTTGTGTTCTGTGTGTGAAAAGTACCAAATAAATATCTAGTTTTTTCATTAAAATCTTGACTAAAGACTTTAATTGAAATCAGGAACATTGTAAGAATTGTGAGGTTTTTCATATTTATGGCAACTTGATTGTGTATGATTTCGTTGCGTGTTTGAGCACTAAAATTAGCAAATAAATCACAGATAGAAAGTCCGCGAGGACTTTCGTAAGTAGGCTTGTACTAGCAATGAATTATTCACGGTGTGTGTGCCTTGAAGGGTAAATATAGTTCTTAAAAAGGATGTTCCAAAGGGTGTAAGTCCCGTAAGCGAGGGGGGAAGGTCCCTAAGTGAAGCAAGTGGCAAGGTGGTTTTCCTTGAGGAATGCACTGAAGTTAGCCAACCTGCGAAATCTGTCCTGACGGACAGGAGTGGGAGGTTGGGCAGGAGCTCAAAGTTTCATTTTACGAACAACCATCACCGTAAACAGACTCAAGAAAAGAGGCTATGTTA